>JAPOOT010000130.1 GCA_026713285.1 Gemmatimonadota bacterium
ACGTTCCGACTTTGCCCGGTCTGCGGACCCGGTCGAAATCCTGTTGGGTGAAGTCGAGGAGACGCGTAATCCCTACACCGGCGAAGTCATGTACCTCAGGAAGGAAGCCCGGAATCCGACTTCGATGTACGAATATGGACAGTTCGCCGCTGTAGAGACGGAGCGGGCGCCCAGGACGTATTTCGTACCTCCCTCCATGACAATCGTAATCGAACGGCTCAGGGCCCACGGCATCTGGTTCGAGGAACTCTCCGGTCCACGCGAACTGGCGCTGGAGCGATTCAGGATAGCATCGTCGCAGGCCGCCGAGCGCCCCTTCCAGGGCAGACACGAGCGGACGCTGACGGGCGCATACGAGCCTGTGGTCCGGACGCTGGAAGCCGGCACGCTGGTCGTACCGGTGGATCAGCAGCTGGGCAGACTGGTATTCTACCTGCTGGAACCCCGGTCCGACGACGGTCTGGTCGCATGGGCGCTGATGGACGATGTCCTCTCGGGCGCGGAGTACTACCCCATTCTGCGTGAACCCGCGGACCGGTAACCACCCTGTATCCATACACCATGGAGCCCGCATGCCCGGACGCGTCATCCTGGACACCGATACGGGGGTCGACGACGCCCTGGCCATTCTGCTGGCCATGCGGTCCCCCGAACTCGGTATCGACGCGATCACCGGCGTCTGCGGAAACACGCCCCTCGACCACTGCATGCGGAACATACACATCACGCTGGACGTCCTCGATGCCGGGCCAAAACCGGTTGTAGCCCGTGGCGAGGCCAGGCCGCTGGTCCGTGAACTGTCCTTTGCCGGGGACATACACGGAGACGACGGACTGGGCGAGGTGACCCGGATGGTGGATTCGGAAGGCGCACGCGTCTATCCGGATCCGGTGCAACGGGAAAGTCCCATCCACGCCGTCGACCTGATCCTCGAAAGCGCGGACCGGCGCCCGGATGAACTGACCCTGGTCGCCGTCGGTCCGCTTACCAACGTCGCGCGAGCCGTCATGAAGGATCCGGAACGCATGCGCGGACTCCGGGAGATCATCATCATGGGCGGCGCTTTCGAGACCAGCGGAAACGTGTCGCCGGTGGCGGAATTCAACATCCACGCCGACCCCCATGCCGCGCAGATCGTCTGCGATTCCGGGATCCCCCTGGTCTTCGTCCCGCTCGACGTGACCAGGCAGGCCTTCCTGGACGCCGGAACGATAGACCGATACGCCGGCGAGGGAGGCGCCAGGGCGACCTTCGTGCGGGACTGCACCGCCCGGTACGTCGCGTTTCACCGGCGCAACCGGGGAGTCAACGGCTGCTTTCTTCACGACCCACTTGCCGTGGCCGTCGCCGTCCGGGAAGACCTCGTTACGACGGTGCCGGCCCGGGTGGACGTGGAAACCGCCGGTGATCTCACCTCGGGGATGACGGTGTCGGACCTCCGTTCAGCACGATGGGGCGAACCAAACGCGAGGGTCTGCACCGCGTTGGACGTCCAGGCTTTCATCAGGCTATTCGAGGAAAGGGTACTCGCATGATCTTAAAAGACCGCACGGCCATCGTCACCGGCGGCGGACAGGGAATCGGCCGGGCCATATGCGGAATCTTCGCGGAAGAAGGCGCTACCGTCGTCGTCGTGGATATCGACGCAAACCGTGCAGGGGAGACGGCCCGCCAATTGAATGAGAAGGGCTACCCCGCAAGAGCCGTCCGGACGGACATCTCCGTCGGGGCGGAGATCGACGCGCTGGTCGACGGGGCCGTCAAGGACTACGGCCGCGTGGACATACTCGTTAACAACGCGGGACTCGCCCTGTTCAGGTCGGTGGAACTGTGCACGGAGGCAGAATGGGACCGGGTGATGGCGGTAAACCTCAAGGGACCGTTTCTGCTCGCAAAGGCCCTGTTGCCCACGATGAAAGCACAGAAAGCCGGCGCCGTGATCAACCTGGCCTCGGTGGCGGGGAAGACCGGCGGCGTGGTGTCCGGCGCGCCCTACTCGGTATCCAAGGCCGGAATCGAGTGCCTGACCAAGTCGCTGGCCCGGGAACTGGCGCCGTACGGGGTACGGGTCAACGCCATCGCGCCCGGAATCATCGCTACCGCCTTGACCGCCCATCACGATCAATCGTTTGTGGACGCGATCCCCCTGGGAGGCAAGGGCGAACCACGGGACGTGGCCGAGGCGGCGCTGTTTCTGGCATCGGACAGGTCGCGGCACATCACCGGCGAGATCCTGGACGTCAATGGCGGCCTGCTGATGGACTGACCGGTCCCCGAGCCGCATTGCTGATGGACTGACCGGGCCCGGAGCCGCGTTGCTGATGGACTGACCGGGCCCCGGCTCTCATGTCGAGCGAAAGGACGGGAAGTTGCCTGCCATGACCGCAGCGGTTTCAAATTTCGCCGTGGATGTCGTTGACCGGCATGCGAAAGACCCCGGCAGGGTCGCCCTGCGATGGCAAAAAGCCGGCGCCGTGGCGACGGACGTTACCTTCCTGGATCTGAAAATACGTTCCGAAAAGGTCGCCCACGTATTGCACCGTCACGGTGTGCGCCCGGGCCATCGGGTATTCATCCTGCTCCCTCCCTGCATCGCCTGGTGGGAGTCTGTAGTTGGATGCATGCGGGCAGGCGCCGCGGCCGCGCTGGGGCAGGACGCATCCCAGGCGCGGTTGCTGAAGGATCAGATCATTCAATCCCGGTCGACGCTCGTAATCGCCTCCGCCTCGCTGGCGGACCAGGTCGGCGGTATCACGGATGACTGTCCCGGGATTGCCCACTGGTTCTCCGTTGGCTGGGAGCGCGAGGGCTGGGTGGACTACGACCGACGCGTCTCCCTCGCTCCGGCCGGATTCGAGGCGGTTGAGACCCGGGAAACCGACCCCTGCATCGTCGTGTTCGACCAGGGAACATCAGCCAGTGGGACAACACACCGTCACGGCGAAGAAGGCTACGATCTGGAGCAGCTCGATGCGTGGCGCGACGGGCTGGCCATCGCGGTGCACGACGCCTCCGAGCATCCATGATTCCCGCGCTGACCGACTACCTCATCCTGGAGCTGACCACGCAGTTGCCGGGTCCCTACTGCGCCATGCTGCTTGCCGATCTCGGCGCCAGTGTGATCAAGGTGGAGCCGCCCGGCGGAGATCCCCTGCGTCGTTTTCCCCCGGCTTTCGCCAGTGTCAACCGCGGCAAGCGGAATATCGTGATCGATTTGAAAAAGGATGCGGGCGGGGAGGTCATGCGCCGCCTGGTCAGCCGGGCGGACGTCGTGCTGGAGGGATTCCGGCCCGGCGTGGCCGGACGGCTCGGCGTGGACTACCCCTCGGTAAAACACCTCAATCCCTCCGTCGTGTATTGCGCCATTTCGGGTTTCGGCCAGGAAGGCCCCTACCGAAACCGCGCCGGACATGACATCAACTATCTCGCGATCGGTGGCCTGCTTGGACGCGGCGATCCGCCCGCGGTTCCTCCTGTACTGATTTCGGACCTGTCCTCCGGCCTGTACGCCGCGCTGGCCGTTTCCGCCGCGCTGATGCACCGGACGGCCACGGGGGAGGGACGCTTCATCGATCTGTCCATGACCGACTGCATCCTTTCCTGGATGGCCCTGGATATCGCCACCGCCGCGCAGAACCCGGACGCGGCGCGGGAACCGTTTCTCGGAAGTATCCCGCATTATGGTGTATTCGAGACTTCCGACGGCCGGCACATCAGTCTCGGGATCGTCCTCGAGGACCATTTCTGGACCCGCCTCTGCGATGTCCTGGGACTGGAAGACTGGCGGGACTGGTCCTCGGAAAAACGATTGAACAGGGCAGCCGCGATACAGGAAAAACTCCAGGACGTTTTCGCCACGGATTCCTGCCGCGAATGGGACCGGAGGCTGCGGGAAGCCGACGTGCCCTGTGCCCCCATTTACAACCTTGACGAGTTGCCGGACGATCCTTATATACAGTACCGGAACCCGTTTTACAGTCTCGAAGCTTCCGACCGGTCGGAGAGCCGTCAGGTCAAAGCGCCGTATCGAACGGATGCGCCGGTGGCCGAAGCACCGCTTCCGCCTCCCCTCCCGGGCGAGCATACGCGGTCGGTGCTTTCGGATTCCGGGTTCGAAGACGACGAAATCGACCGCTTGATACGACAGGGCGCAGTACACGAATCCCGTCTCGGGGAAAAGTAGCCGAATCCAAAAGGAGATATCATGAGCATCCGCGTGCGAAACTGGCGCGACCAGGCGCCTTACGTCGGGCATATCAGCGCGCTGGTCTGGACGCTGTACCAGTCCCATGACAAAGACGAAACCTCTCCGCCCGAAATAAACCGGCTGCACGGCATCAACAGCTTCGTCAAGCATGGGCTGCAGGGCCACCAGCATTCGGACCACCACCAGCACGACAATATCGAGCAGTTGTACTTCATACTTCGGGGGCGCGGCCAGCTCACCATCGGCGATGACAAGGTGGATGTCCGGGACGGCACGGCCGTCTACATGCCCGTGAACGTGCCTCACCAGGCCTTCAACGACGGAGAAGGCTGGATGGAGCATCTTATCGTCAGTTGCCCGCTGGACCAAATCCGGGAGGGCACGTCCGCGGTCCGGGACTGGCGCGACGTCCATCCGGTGGTGCTGGAAGACGGGACCGTGTCCTGGCCCCTGTTGCTGCGCGAAGAGGAGGCCCCGGCCGGCGAAGGCGGCGTTCTCCAGCGCGTCCATAGCGTGACCCGCTACGCCGTCCAGGGACGTCGGGAAACCGACTGGCAGGAGCTGGACGGGATTGAGCTGGTCCACTACGTGATCAGCGGATATGGGACCATCGAAGAACTGGACGATAACCAGCAGGTGGTCACGGAAGGCTCCGCGGCCCACGTACTTCCAGGCGAAGCACACCGGTTCGTCAACCAGGGCGAAGGATGGTTCGAATACGTCACGTTCGCAGTCGAAGTAGGAGAAATCGAGGTGCCGGATGAATCCGACCAGGACGAGGACTCCGATGAAACGGCCGAGCAGGCCGGCGAGGCGGAAGCCGCCGCCGCTACGGTATTGACGGATGTCGATTGGGATGAAGCCGACGCGGTCGAAACCGAAGAGGAAATCGAGGAATCGGTGGCTGCCGACGCGGCCGAAGAGGATGTGGACGAAGCCCCGGCTACAGGCGAAGTGGAAGATGACGACTCCGGCGTAATCGAAGCGGCAACCGATGAAGCAGACGAGGATGAAGCAGACGAGGATGCGGGGGACGAGGATGCAGGAGACGCGGAGGAAGATGACGACTCCCGCGAAATCGAAGCGGCAGCCGATGAAGCAGACGCGGTAGAAGATGATGACGCCGAAGAAGAAACTGACGCGGTAGAAGACGATGACGCGGTAGAAGACGATGACGCGGAAGTAAACGATCTGACCGATACCGGCGAGGATCAGGAAGAAGACGATGGCGTCGACGACGCTGGAGTCGCCGAAATAGACGATGACGAAGAAGACGCGGTAGAAGACGATAATCTGGAAGAAGATACTGACCCGGAAGACGATGACGCCGAAGTAAACGATCCGGCAGATACCGGCGAGGATCAGGAAGACGCGGAGAACGCCTCGATCGTAGCAGAGGAAGAAGACGATGACGTCGACGACGCGGAAGTAAACGATCCGGCAGATACCGGCGAGGATCAGGAAGACGC
>JAPOOT010000255.1 GCA_026713285.1 Gemmatimonadota bacterium
GCTTGCCGGCGAGGAAAGAATGCAGAACGAACCCGCGCCGGCGCCGTGGGACCCGACCTCGCCCGTGCTCGGCCATCGCATGATGGAGATGGTACAGCACCTTGCCCTGCACAAAGCGCAGCTGTTCTACTACTTGAAACTCCAGGGCAAGCCGGTCAATACCATGCACCTGTGGGGTGTGCAGCTTGCGGAGGATCGCGAAGCCGATCGGCAGGCTTGAATCACATGAATCGCCGTTTGTAGCTTGGTTTCCGGACGTCCGAGTCTTGAATCACACACGGCAGGAATTGCGCGGTATTCGTGAACCGTACTTGCCGGTGATCTGCTAGATCTTGCCTTCCTTCTCCCATCGGGCGAAGAGCTCTTTTTTGTAGCGTTCCGCCTTTTCCTCGTCCTTTTTAGCGCGGGCGGCGAAGTAAACCAGGCCCAGGGCCGCACGGCGGCGGTTGGACTGGTTCGCGTCCGCCCGGTGTATGATCATGCTGTGGTGCGCGAACAGGTCACCCGGTTTCGCGCGCAAGGCCACTTCCCGGTCCCGGTCCGCATCTGTGTAATCCGACACCCCCTGGGAGAAGCCGAGTACGTTGGACGAGCGATGAGGCCGCATCCCCCGCCTGTGCGATCCCCGCACGTAGCGCATGCAGCCGTTCTCCTCGTCGATGTAGTCCAGCGCGAGCCAGAGGGTGATGGCCTCGTTGGGTTCCAGCATGAAGTAGAAGCCATCCTGGTGGGGCGGGGTGATCGAGCCAACCCGGGCAGGTTTGTTAAACCACTGGGGATCTTTCGGCACCACGTCGTCGGCCAGCAGGAAACTCGCCAGACTGGTAAACCGGTCGGACTGGAACAGTCCATCGAAATACGGATCCAGGTCGGCCATGTTTTGCAACCGCTTGATCGACGCGGGATCGTCGATGTCCTCGTAAAAGGCCGTCGTGTCCGGCGATTTCGGCAGCACTTCGTCGATGAAGCGCTGGATATTGTCGTTTATTTCTCCCGCTTCCCCCGCGGAGAGATAACCCTCCACCAGTACGAAACCGTCGCGGTCGAAGTCTTCCTTCAGTCGGTTGCTTAATTTCATATACGTATACTCCTTGAAAAAACCGGAACGCCCTGACTGGATCTTTAACCTGCGCGCTCGCATTCTGTAAGATTCGCACGCGCTTGCGATGTGCTGCCGGATTATCCCACGATGTGCAATTGCATTCCGTCCGGACTGTTAAACGCCAGACTGGATCGCCCGGGACAGTACAGCGCTCCATCGCTGGTCCGTTCTTCAAAGGGTACGCCCTGGGCTCGCAGGGACGCGCGTGCACGATCGATCTGGTCTGTCTGAAGGCCCAGCCCGCGAACGGGACCATGGGCAAGATGCCGCCACTCGTCGTCCGATGCCAGCTCAATGTCCGTACCGCCGACCGCGAACGCGCCCTGTTCGAATCCCGTCCCAACCGACGCGCCTTCTTCCCGCGCCGTGCTGTAGAAGAACTCGTCGAGACCAAGGATATCCCGGTACAATGTGCGATTGGCCGTAAAATCGGTACAGTAGCTTGAAATGTGATCTATTCCGCCGAATGGACTGGGCGCGGCAGTCTGACCGGCCATGCCGGCCATGACTTTCTTGGCTTCGATTCTCGCCGCGAGCCGGGGCCGTGGATCGACCGTCTGGGACAGCTGCAACGTAAAGCCGAAGGGGTCCACGAACGAAACAAGGGACCGCTGCATGTTGCGGTGTCCCAGCTCGGTGGTGTGCGGCCTGTCCCGAAACGATATCCCCCGGCTCCTCAGGGTTTCGTAGACGTCGGCCACGTCATCCACGTACAGCGCAAAGTGGTCGACCTCGGTGCGAGCACTACCGGCCAGGTCCGCGTAGGGTACGGCAGCGGGATCTTCAGACAGAATGAGATCCGTTGGACCGATCCGGTATTTTCGAAGTGCATGCCCGTGACTGTCGACGCCTTCACCTGAATCCGGAAGTCCCAGCGCCCTGCCGTAGAAGTCGGTACAGGATGCCAGGTCCGGTACGGCCATGGCCACATGGAGGAGCCGGTTCAGCATGGAAACCTGCTTGTTTCGAGCATATCGGAAATGCCTTTAGCGTTTGTCTGAGTTCGGAACCGGAAACAAAGGTGGAATGCAGGGACGTATCGACGTGCGAAGGTAACAGTTCAACGCAAGAACATCTGTTACTGCCGCTGCCATTCCACCCGCTGAAACTGCCTGGAGTGGGTGGAAGTCAGTCCCAGCCTAAAACGTAACGGCAAGCCCGTTCTCCAGCACGGTATCCAGCTTGTCGACGCCTTCCGGCGGGCGGCTGTCAAAGCGCGTGACGAAGTTCAAGGTCAGCACGAGCGGCCCCGCCAGGTCGACCTCCAGGTTGAATTCTCCCAGGACGCGGGTGTCGCCGATCGCGTTCCACAAGGGCTGGAAATACACCGTGCACGTGGTGGCCACCCGGTCATTGACGGCGATCCGGGAGGACAGGTAGTGATTCCAGCGAACTGCGGTTGACTGCTCGGGATGATCGTCACGCTCGGACAAGTCACTCAGCCGTTCGTGCTCCAGGAATGCGGACGCTCCTTCCCATAGCCGGAACGCATCGGATTCGATCAGGTGGAAGCGGAATCCCCCTCCAGCCAGTACGCGGGTGTCGAGCCGATAGGTCGTATCATAGTTATACTGGGTGAACGCTTCGAGACCGATCCGCCCATACAGGGGGTAGTGCTGACGCAGGTGAAACAGCCCTTCATCGGCAAAACGCTCGCCCTGTTCCCATCCGAAGTCATTTCGTGCCAGAATGAACGTGTTCACCCAGGGGTGATTGTAGTCCATCCGTCCTTCCAGTCCGATTTCCTTCAGGTCCGTATTGCCCGTATGCATCTCCAGGTTCATGGACAGGGCGCCAGATAAACCGGTGGAATCCGCGTCCCGGCGCAACGCCTCGATGTTGACCTGGGCCAGGGCCTGTCCAGCCGTCAGACACATGGATATAAACATGAGCGTGCGCAATCTTTTCAACTGGATACTCCATCCACGGACCGGGGACTCGCCGGAAAAAGAGCAAGCCGGATCTGATGCGGCCGCCGCTCGAATTCCAAAACCATCCGGGATTGACTGAATTACATAATTCTTGCCATACCGATCCCCCGCGGTTTTCATTGTCGTAATATATGTAGATACCTGCCTGCAATGAAATGATATGTAAGATCCAGAAAGGCGTACCATGTCCAACATACGCGTCGGCCTGATCGGATACGGCGGTTGGACCCGGCTGGCCTTCGTGCCCGCCCTGCGGCAGCATGACCGGGTCCGTATCGTCTCAGCAGCGGCGTTCAGCGAGGCTTCACAGGATAGAATCCGCGAGGAACTGGGCCCTGGCGTTCAGGTCTACGGCGGTTTCGAGTCCCTGCTGGCCGGTCCCGAACTCGATGCCGTCATGATGGCCATACCGGATGCCATCCACGAAGCCGCCATATGCGCCGTACTCGACTCCGGCGTCGCCGTCTATTACGAACCACCGCTCGCCGACGACCCAGAA
>JAPOOT010000181.1 GCA_026713285.1 Gemmatimonadota bacterium
CACCAGCGTTTCCCGTTTCATTATTTCGTCGTCAGTATTCCAGACTATGCGTTGAAAGGTCACGCTTACATGGTGGTTCTCAGCGTTTCCTGCCGACGCCGGACGGACGGCAACGGAAATCCAGTATTTCTGGTAATCCGGTTCCGGCTCATCATCCGAGAGCGTTAACAACGAAACGATAATAGTGATCAAGTCCTCACTTTTGCTACTTGCGTCACTGATTTTCTCGCCAATTACAACTCCGAGTTTAGTCTCGCTTTCTTCAATACTGAAACCCATATCCTGGAGCACTCCGGCGCACGCCGACAGGATATTCGCTTCGGATATCCCTTCATACAACTTTGTTCTCATCTCCCTGTTTTGCAAATGTCCAGGGGATGGTTCAAAAGGTCGGGATGTGGATGTGCTGGAAGCGCCGCCTGTGCAAGCCGTCAAAACCGCCGCCGCCAGGACAGCGCCCGAAAGCCGCCGGATTTCTTTCCAACCCATAGATTCCTCCTCTGTCACATCGCCAAATGGATCTGTTGTCGCGGGATACATGGCGGAAGGCGGGGGCGCGGCCTGAAAATACGCTGTATGCATCAAGCGGCACACCCGCGAGTCCAATCAGAACCGCGCCGTGTGATACGCGAAGTCTCTGACTCGTTTTTCCCCATCAAACTTTATAATGACCGTAAGCGTTCGCTGGGACGTGGACTCGGCGCCGGACGATCCCGATACTCCGCCAACCCCGCCGGTTAACAGATTGGCCAGGTCCACGAAAATGAGGGACATGATCCCGCCTTCGCTGGTCGAATACACGGACTCCGTTGAAATCTTGTCGTAGATCCAGACCTCGCGACGCTCTTCATCGGTCGACACGATGTTTGGTGTACCAAGCACGGCGGCAACTTCGCCGCCACTCATGCCCACATGGATAGCCTGCTGCACCTTTCCGACGGTCACCCGGTCCGCGGAGTCATCCTGCACAGCGCTTCTGTGCCGCGAAGCCATGCATCCCGTCAGAATCACGGCAACAATCACGATCGTCCCAGTGATCAGCGTCTTATTCATTCCGGTTCTCCTGTCATAGCAGTTGGAACCATCCGGTTCGTCCGCGTCATCCCCGGTTCCAGGTGGTTTGGCGCCGGTTGCCGAACTCCCGCGTCGAGGTAAGAAACGATTGCCTTCAAGGATCTTCACGTCCCGATTCTTCACCAGTGCTACACTGACTTGAAACGGGATGTGATGGTCACATCAGAGTAAGGCGCATGTTATTAAAACGAAAGATATAGTTATAATACTGCAATATCCTGTATACTTCAAATGTTTTATCGCCGCTACGAACGGATCAATCCCCCAGTCCCGCGTACCGGCAGACAATCTCCACGGCCTTGACCAGGGTCTTCGCGCCGAGTACGGCGTATTCCTCGATCAGGTTGCCTTCCTGGTCGAGCGTACCCAGGCCGGGACCGAGGAACATCTTCCCGCTGTAAATCGTGGCCGGTTCGACGCCCATGTGCTCCTGGGCGAGGACGATGGGATTGGTGTTGGCCCACAAGTCTTCCAGGTTGAAGATCGGGATGCCGAAGGCGCCGTCTTTCCACGTGCGTTCGTAGTTGAGCTCGGTGCCGCCGAGCTGGTAGGTCTTAGTGAAGATCAGGTCGTCGCGGAATCGGGAGGGTTCCATCCGGGCGAACTCCTCCACGATGATTTCGTGGAAACGGTCCACGGGATCGGTGACCAGGCGGGGACGGTCCCGGAGGACCTTCAGGTAAGCGGTCAGACCGACCAGGGTGTCCCGGCCGGGATCACTGAAGGTATAGACCGCCTTTCCGTGGGAGGACAGCTCGCCGTACCGCTGGCCGCCGAGGCCCATGCCCTTGCGGATCGGGTTGACGACTTCTTCCCGGCCGATCAACAACCCCGACGCGGGTGCGCGGCCCGGCTTGTCCATGCTGTAGGTGATGATGTCGCAGCCGATGTCCCGGGGATCCATGCCGACGATGGGGATCGATCCTCCCGTGTCCACGATGTAGGGCACGTCGTAGTCCCGGGCCACGTCGGCGAGTTTCTTCAGGAGGACCGGCGCGCCGTTCTCGTCCTGTTCGCCCAGTCCGTAGCTGGGCGTGTCGTATCCCACCGTGGCGATGCCCGTGAGCAGGGAAGCGTTCCGTTCGGCGGCCTTCTTCACGTTTCCGATGGTACCGTCCACGTCCACCCCGGTGAGCAACGAGGTGGGATTGTACCGGATGCCGTGCGGATCGTATTTCGCGCCGGCCATGGGTACGTAGAGCGTCTCGAGGTTCGCCAGGCTCTTGTTCTCGATGCCTAGCTCGCCGCCGGCGATGGTCCGGTCCACGAGAAGGTTCTTGTACCGCGGCGGGAAGGCCCGGCCGTAGCCGCCGATCCATTCGTAGTCCTCGCCGTAGGGCATGAGCAGGCGGCCGCGGTAGATGTCGCCGTGGCGCATGGAGGGCGGCGCGCAAAGCGTCTCCAGGGTCAGGCGCAGCAGCGATTCGCAGGTGTTGGCGGCCACCGCGTCGAACGCGTCGCCGTAGACGTCCTTGACGACTTCCCGCAGTTCGTCTTCGATCACCCGCACCGGGTAGGTCTTGCCGCCCCGGTTGGCTTCCACGATCGCGTCGAGAACGTAATCGGGCAGGTTGCCCGGTCTCGCCGAGCTGCCGGCGTACAGGCCGATGTCCTGCCGCAGCTTCAGCGTGCCGATCTCTTCGCCGTATTTCCGGGCCTCTTCGGCGATTTTACCTAAATTGTCGTAGATTGACTGGTACCACTGGAACTTGTACATGGCTGTTCTTTCTCGGATCCGCACTGCGTTGGACGGGACGGGAAGGACATCTACGGGCGGTTTCGCGCCCGACGGGCTGTTTCGCTTCCGACCAGCAATTTCATGCCGGACCGGGTGGATTCGCTTCCGACCGGCAGTTTCACGCCAGACCGGCGGTTTCGCTTCCGACCGGCAGTTTCGCGGCAGACGTGCGGTTTCGCTTCCGACCGGCAGTTTCGCGCCCGACGGGCGGTTTCAGGCCGGACCGTCGTAGGGATCAGGGTATGCTGGAAATCACTTCGAGGGCCCGTTCCACGTCGGACACCTTGTTGTACAGGTGGGGCGAGAAGCGGATCACGTCGCCGCGCAACGCGACCATGACGCCGGACTGCTTCAGGTGCTTCGCCACGCCGGAGATGTCGCGGCCGGGGAAACGGGCGGTGACAATGGCCGAGCGTTCGGCGGCGTCCCGGGGTGAAGTGACCTCGGCGCCGATATTCGCCAGGCCGCCGATGAGGTGGTCGGCGAGGACCTGGTTATGGGCGAAGATCTCGTCGATACCCGTGTCCACGAGGAATCCGATCGATTGCGCGAACCCGCCGGCCAACCCATAGGCCATGGTGCTGAACTCGAACCGGGACGCGTCTTCCGGGTAATCCGGCGGATCGGTGCGGATGTCCCAGATGTCGACCTGGCTCCGGAAGCCCACCAGGCCGGGTTCTAGGCTCGTGGCGAGATGCGGCGCGAGGTACATGACGGCGATGCCGAAAGGACCGCACAGCCACTTGTATGCTCCGGCGGCAACGGCGTCGATGCCCATGCCGGGCGCGTCGATGGGGACGGCGCCCGCGGACTGCGTGGCGTCCACGACGAGCAGGGCGCCGTGCCGGTGCGCGATCTCGGCAAAAGCGGCGAGGTCCCAGCGCTGGCCGCTGCGGAATTCGACGTGGGACAGGGCGACTACGGCCGTGTTGTCGTCAATGAGGTCCCGGACGCGGCCGGGATCGACCGTACCTCCCCCCCGCGCGTGCGCCAGCCGGATCTCACAGCCCGTGTGGTTCGCGACCCGTCTCCAGGGGTAGACCGAAGCGGGGAAGGATACGTCCGTGCTGACGACGTTGGTTTCCGGTCCGGGCATGACCGCCCAGGCGAGGGAACTCAGGAGCTCGGTGGTGCTGGACCCGGCGGCGATGTCGGTCGGCGACGCGTTGAAGAGCCGGGCGGCCTGCCGGTGCAACTCATCGAATACCGTGGCTTCGGCTTCTTCGTCGAAGTGGTTGCTGCCGTTCTCGGCGACGTCCCGGTACCATTCGGTGATCGCGGACGCGGCCGGACGGTACATGGGCGTCACGTTGGCCGCGTTGATGTAGGTGCAGGTCTGCGCTACGGGAAACTCATCGACCGGAACCAGCGGATCGAGGGACTGTGGCATGGCAAGGCCTCCCGGCGATCAACCGGCGGCCGCGTCGCGCTCGTTCACTGTTCCCGCGTCCTCTTCCTCGGCGACCTGACGGAGCAGGCTGGCGATCCGGCGCAGTCCCTCGTTCAGGTAGTCGGGCGGCAGGCCGTAGCTGATGCGGAGATGGTTGGGTATGCCGAAGTAGTCCCCTGGACCGATGAGCACCGACTTCTCCTGGATCAGTCGATGCGCCAGCGTCGCGGAATCGGCCTTCAGTTTGTACCGTACGAAAGAAACGGCCGTTGCCTGGGGCGGTACGAGACTCAGGATGTCCGCGTTGTCGCTGATCCAGCCGTGGTAGTTCTCCCATCCCCGTCGGATATAGCCCCGCGTCCTTTCGAAGATGGCCTGCCGCACGTCCGGGCGCAGCGCCAGCGGCGCGAGGAAATGGTTGGACAGCTTGGCGGTGCTCAAAGTCAGGTACTCGTGGCGCTTCCAAAGCTCCCTGAGCAGGTCTTCGGGACCCACGAGCCAGCCGATCCGCAGGCCGGGCATGCCGAAGGACTTGGACATGCTGCCCGCCGCGACGACCCGGTCGTACCGACCGTAGAAGGTGGGCGAAACCTCCTCCCGTTCCCGCTCGGAACCGGCGTAGATCTCGTCGGCGAGCAGGTAGGCGCCGCTGCGTTCGGCCGCGCGGACGACGGCGTCCATTTCGGATTCCGTCAGGATCTGCCCCGTCGGGTTGTTCGGGTTGCAGATGGAGATCAGTTTCGTGTCGTCAGATACGGCGGACTCCAGGCTGTCGGTATCGAGCGCCCATCCCCGGTCGGGATCGAGGGTGAACGTCCGGCGGACGGCGCCCATGTTGTGCGCGAGCCCCCAGCTCTGGAGGTAGCAGGGTATCTGGACCGCCACCTCGCCCCCGCCTTCCAGCAGCGTCTGGAACGTGATGTAATTGGCCTCGATGCATCCGATGGTCACCAGTACGTTATCGGCCGTGGCGCCAGGGTAGTACCGGGCGATGGCCTCCCGCAGTTCAGGCGAACCGTTGGCGTATCCGTAACCCAGTTCGGTATCCAGCATGCGGTCCAGGATATCGGGATCGTGGGCGATCAGTTCCCTGACCTTGACCGGGTGCGCGCCGCTCTCGGACAGGTTGTATTCCACGACCTGTTCCCAGTCCGACATGATGCGTTCCAGGTCAAAAGTCTGGAAGGTCGATGCCATGTGCTTGCTCCTTGGTTTGATGAACCGTCAGTGTTCGATTCGCCGGCCATGTCGGCCTGCTAATCCGGTCAGCCTGGTCAG
>JAPOOT010000360.1 GCA_026713285.1 Gemmatimonadota bacterium
GGCCTCGACGATACGGCGTACCAGCGCGCGGCTGTCCTCGTCACCGGCACACGAAATATACAGGGAAAGGGGAACGGACTCAGGGAAGGCGCGCAGGTACGCGTCGGGGTGACTGACCACCCCGGCGATCACTTCCGGCGTCACGGGTTCGCCCTGTTCCAACCCGGTCAACCTGGCTACGCGTTCCGGCCGGTGCACCTGCCGGTCGTTCAGGAGGATCCCAACGGACTTCAGGCTGGCGACGACCACGCCGCGGGTCGTACCCGCCGGAACC
This sequence comes from Gemmatimonadota bacterium, assembly GCA_026713285.1. Lineage (GTDB taxonomy): Bacteria > JAAXHH01 > JAAXHH01 > JAAXHH01 > JAAXHH01 > JAAXHH01. The sequence continues at coordinate 275 of JAPOOT010000360.1, forward strand.
ACGGGCTCGTGATCCCCCGGCGCCTTGAACAACCGTGCCCGGGCGCCGTCGGCCTTCATCAGCAGCAGATCGGGCGCGCAGATCTTCCGCAAAGTGTCCAGTTCCTCGGCTTCCAGGCCCTTGAGCTTATCGGGCCGGGGCCGGGCGCGGAGGACCGTCACGTGGCGGCGCGTTTGCAATTCGCGGGGAAGGATCTCGGGCCAGTCCGGCGTCTCGCCGGTCACGTAGAACCCGCGGGTCTGCTTCGACGTGGGAGGATGAAGATGGGTCGTGGACGTGGTGATCACGGCGTAACCCCGGTCGACGGCTTCGCCCGCCAACCGGTACATCAGCGTGGCCTTGCCGCCGCTGCCGACGATGGCCACGGCCTCTCCCCGGCCGATACCGAGCGTGTCCAGAAAAGGCGTCTCCGGCGAATGACCGCTCACCATTCACCCCGCGGATTGATGTGGATCGTTCGGGGCATGTTCTTCAGGAAACGCCGAACGAGGACCATACCCACGAGGAATCCGCCGATGTGGGCGTACCAGGCCACGCCGTCGCTGCCGATGCCCAGGATCTGCCGCAGAAACCAGATCCCGAGGATGATGACCGCGGGCACGTGGATGATCTGGATGAAGATGAACAGCAGGATGAAGGTCTTGATGTAGGCCCGAGGGTACAGGATGAAATAGGCGCCCAGGACGCCCGCGATGGCGCCGCTGGCGCCGATCATGGGAATGGCGGAATCGGGCTCGGAGATCACGTGCACCAGGGTGGCGCAGAGGCCGGTCAGGATATAGAAGAGCAGGTAGCGGCCCGAGCCCATGGCACTTTCCACGCTGTTGCCGAAGATCCACAGGTATAGCGTGTTGCCGGCGAGATGCATGAAACCCCCGTGAACGAACATGGCCGTGAACAGCGTCAGGGGGAAGGGCACCAGGGCGTCGGGGTAGTGCAGGGAGGTACCCGGAATGGGTATGACGTCCCGGTCGACGAATCGGGTCAATTCAAAAGGAATGGCCGCCGTCTTGAAAATGAATATCTGCTCACCCACCGGTCCCAGGACGAACTGGAACAGAAAGACCGCCGCGTTGGCGGCGAGCAGCGCGTAGGTGATAACGGGCCGGGAGTAGGACGGGCTTTCAGCCTGGAGCGGTAGGAGCATGGGAAGGAGGTCGGTTCGTCACCGGCGGGACGGGAAGCGATCCGGCCGGACAAGGATCCGTCTCATTTTACGGGTTGGGATTCGAGCCGGTTGATTTCGTCGCGCAGCTTGGCCGCCTTCTCGAACTCCAGGTTGGCGGCGGCCTCGTACATGGCGTGCTTGAGTTCTTCCAGGACGGTGCTCTGGTCCATCTTCGCGATGGTACTGAGGACCGGCATGTCGTCGTCCACCGATTTCACGTCGGCCACGGCCGTGGTCTTGATGATCTCCTCAATGGACTTGTACACGGTCTCGGGTTCGATTCCGTGCAACTCGTTGTATTCCTGCTGCAGCGTCCGGCGGCGGTTCGTCTCATCCATGGCCCTGCGCATGGAATCGGTGATGTTGTCGGCATAGAAGATCACCTCGCCGCGCACGTTCCGCGCCGCCCGCCCGGCCGTCTGGATCAGCGAGCGCTCCGACCGCAGGAACCCCTCCTTGTCCGCGTCCAGGATGGCCACCAGGGAGACCTCGGGGAGGTCGAGTCCCTCGCGGAGCAGGTTGATGCCCACGAGCACGTCAAACTTCCCGAGCCGAAGGTCGCGCAGGATCTCGACGCGCTCTATCGAATCGATGGTGGAATGGAGATAGCGCACCCGGACGCTCAGCTGCCTGAGATAATCGGTCAGGTCCTCGGCCATCCGCTTGGTCAGCGTCGTCACCAGCACCCGTTCCTGGCGCTCGGCCCGTTCGCGGATGCGGACCAGCAGGTCGTCCATCTGGTTCTCCACGGGCTGGACGTGGATCTCCGGGTCCATCAGCCCCGTGGGCCGGATGATCTGTTCGACCACGACGCCCTGGCACTGGCTCAGCTCGTAGTCGGCCGGCGTCGCCGACACGTAGATCACCTGGTTGATCATGGACTCGTATTCATCGAAGGTCAGGGGACGATTGTCCAGCGCCGACGGCAGGCGGAAACCGTGCTCGACCAGGGTGGTCTTCCGCGACCGGTCGCCGTTGTACATGGCCCGGAGCTGGGGCAGGGAGACGTGCGACTCGTCGATGACCAGCAGGAAATCGCTGGGGAAGAAGTCGAACAGGCAGAAGGGGCGTTCGCCCGGGGACCGCCCGGAAAGGTGCATGGAGTAGTTTTCGATGCCGGCGCAGAACCCGATCTCCCGCATCATCTCAAGGTCGAAGCGCGTGCGCTGTTCCAGCCGTTGCGCCTCGAGAAGCTTGTTCTCGTCGTACAATACCCGGAGCCGCTCGTCCAGTTCCTCCTCGATGGCCTTCATGGCGTGTTCAAGGCGCGGCGCCGTGGTGACGAAGTGGCGAGCCGGATAGACGGCGATGCGGTCCCGCTCGGCAAGAACTTCTCCCGTGAGGGGATCGAATTCGGTAATGCGGTCGACCTCGTCGCCGAACATCTCGATGCGGATGCCCTTCTCCTGGTCCGCGGGAAGGATGTCGAGGGTGTCGCCCCGCACGCGGAACGTGCCGCGCGCGAAATCGTAATCGTTCCGGTTGTAGTGCATGTCGATCAGCTTGCGCATGATCTTGTCCCGCTCGTACACCTCGCCCCGGTCCACGAGAAGAATGAACTCCTTCCACTCATCGGGCGAACCCAGGCTGTAGATGGAAGACACGGACGCGACGATCACCACGTCCCGCCGTTCCAGCAGCGTGCTCGTTGCCCTCAGGCGAAGCTTGTCCAGGTCCTCGTTGACGGACGAATCCTTCTCGATATAGGTATCCGTCACCGGCATGTACGCTTCCGGCTGATAGTAGTCGTAATAGCTGATGAAGTACTCGACCGAATTCTTCGGGAAGAATCCCCTGAACTCGCCGTAAAGCTGGGCGGCCAGGGTCTTGTTGGGCGAAATGACCAGGGTCGGTTTCTGCAACTTTGCGATGACCTGCGCCATCGTGTAGGTCTTCCCGCTGCCCGTGATCCCAAGGAGGCACTGGTGCCTGTCTCCCCGGTGTATGCCCTGGACGAGTTCCTCGATCGCCCTGGGCTGATCGCCACTGGGTTCGTAGTCGGATACGACAGTTAAGGGAGGCATTGGAAAACCCGTCGAGAAGTTCGGCGTAATTTCGACTGGCTATAAGGGCGCTGTTGCCCGTATAATATACGCAGAGAAGGCGGTAAAAGCAACGGGGAATACCCGAGGCCAGGCTGGGATTGCGTGGCGATTTCGGCGATTTCACGGTCATCCAGATGTATTCGATTCCAGTGCGCCTGATCTTAATATCCATGTAACGCTGGAATATGATATTACCCGCGTTCCGACACCGGGACCGGTATGAAAAGGAGAGAAAATGTCTCATCCACTGTTTGACCTGAGCGGACGCGTGGCCCTGGTCTCGGGCGCGGCCAGCGGCATGGGCCGGGCGGCTTCCATCGGCTTCGCCGAGGCGGGGGCGGATCTTATGCTGGCCGATATCAACGAAGAAGGCCTGCAGGATACGGTAAAGGAGATCGCGCGCCTCGGCCGCCGTGCCGAGCCGGTCGTGTGCGACGTCTCCAACGGCGCGCAGATCCGGGCGATGTTCGCAAAGCTGGACGAAACCTACGGGCGCATCGACGTGCTTGCCAACATCGCCGGCGAGGGCGGTATCAACGAGTTGCCGCTGGAGATTACGGAAGCCGGACTCATCCAGACCCTGAACAACCTGGTCGTGGGAAGGTATGTCTGTTGCCAGGAAGGCGCCAAACGCATGATCGAGGCCGGCCGGGGCAGCATCGTCAACATCGTGTCCATCGCCGGGCTCTCGGCTCTCGGCCGCGGCCACATGGCCTACAGCATCGCCATGGGCGGCGTGGCCCAGATGACACGGGAGATGAGCACCGAATGGAGCAGCAAGGGCGTGCGGGTCAACGGCATCGTATGCGCCCAGATCATGAACGAAGGCCTGCGCAAGCGCATCGACGCCGATTCGAAGCTGGGCGATACCTACCTGCGCGGCATCCCCATCGGGCGCCTTGGCAAATCGGAAGACATCCAGGGTCTCGCCATATTCCTCGCCTCCGACGCTTCAAGCTGGGTCACCGGGGCGCTGATGCCGCTGGACGGCGGCAACACGGCCAAGAACGCGGGCGGGTCGCATCCAGGGCAGCCGAATGCGCCGGACGAGCAGCAGTGA
>JAPOOT010000302.1 GCA_026713285.1 Gemmatimonadota bacterium
AAACAAGGCCAACCGGGGGATGATAAAGGTTCCGGATCAAAGGGTTACCCGACTTTCGAGCCTCTTCAACCCCCTCAAGACCACCTTCGCCACCGTGGAATACCTCGACATCGGCGGTATCACCGCGGGATCCGGAAAACAAGAGGAGCAGCAAGGCGACGGAGGACTAAGCGACCTGCGCCACATGGATGTGCTGGTGCATGTCCTCCGCGGGTTTCCAAACCTCTCCAATACGCCCGTTACCCCCCGCGAGGATTTCGAAACGGTGGAGCTTGAACTCGCCATCGCCGATCTCGAGATCATCGAGCGCCGGCTGGGGCGCCTATCCAAGGAAGCCCGGTCCACCAAGAGACCGGAACTGGTGCGTGAATGGCAGTTGCTAGAACAGTGCAAGGAGGAAATCGAGGGCGGCGGGGTCATCAGGAACCTCGATTTCGTTCCGGAAGACGAAAAAAGGCTCAGAGGCTACCGGTTTCTCTCGCAGAAACCGGTTCTTCTCGTGCTCAACATTCCCGAAGAAGAACTGGGCCGGGAAGCGCAGGATCTGGAAGGACTTCGCGATAACACCGACTGCAAGGACGTACTGGCCCTCTCTGCCAAAGTCGAAATGGAGATTGCCCAACTCGACGAGCAGGACGCCGGCGCCTTCCTGGTAGACCTGGGCATCGGCGAATCCGCCCTGGACCGGATGATCATCGCGTCGTACCGGCTGCTGAACCTGATCTCCTTTTTCACGGTGGGGGAAGACGAGGTAAAGGCCTGGACCGTCACGCGGGGCGTCACGGCGCCCGAAGCGGCCGGGACGATACACTCCGACCTGGAGCGAGGGTTCATCCGGGCCGAAACGCTGGAATGGCGGACGCTGATCGATCTCGGGGGATGGCAGGCGGCGAAGGAAAAAGGCGTGTTGCGCGTGGAAGGCAAGCAATACGTCGTCCAGGACGGCGATGTGATTAACGTGAGATTCAGTGTTTGATCGCGCCGGCAACATGCGTTGAAGATTTCGCTTGTCAACCTGCAAGCCAGGTCGATATCATAGATTACCCGTTCTGCCCGGGACGACCGGGACTTAAACCATCACCTGAAAATGGATCGAGGATAATGAAAATCCGCACCCGCTTCATGACCGCGCTGATCCTGGCCGGGGCCCTGTCGTGGGCTTCGCAGGCAGGCGCCCAGGTCGGCGCCGGCGCCAGCTTCAATCCGGAGCCACTCACCCTCGTAGACTTCAAGAAGGCGTTCAACGGCGATACGGGCAAGGTTCGCCTCGTCCTGATGTTCTCTCCTACGTGAGGCCACTGCATAAGCGGCGCCGGGGTGGCGCAGCAGGACATACTGAAACAATATTCTTCCGACGACCTCCGGGTCTACGTGGTTTGGCAGCGCATACTTGCTGGAGATTCGGTCAATACGGCGCGGATGGCGGCGCGTCAGGTGTTCAGCGACAAACGGGTCAGCCAGATGTGGGACCCCGCCCACGCGCTGGGGCTATGGTACAAGCATTCGGGTGAACTGGAGCACAAGGATCCCATGGTATGGGACGCCTATTTCCTCTACGGCGCGGATTCCGAATGGAAGGACGCGCCTACCGGGCTGATCGACGCCGGTACCACGGTGTGGAACCTGAGAGAACAGCTTTTGAAATCGGTTGGATCTACGATGGGGTCCGGAGACTGATCATCCTTCCAGGCTGAGGAGAAAGGGTTCCTCGAATGCCTGGACCAGCCACTGCATGAAGCGGGCGCCGTCCGCGCCGTCTATGAGCCGGTGATCATAGGAGATCATCAACGGCAGCATGAGGCGGGGCTGAAACGCGCCGTCGATGTAAACCTGTTCCATGCGGCTGCGGGCGAGGCCGAGGATGGCCACGTCCGGCGCATTCACGATCGGTGCGAAGAAGGTTCCGCCGAACCCGCCCAGGTTTGAGATCGTGAAAGTACTTCCCTGCATGTCGTCCGGCGAAAGTTTCCTGTCCCGCGCCCGGGCGGCGATTTCCGCCAACTCGATGGAAAGCTCGATCATGTTCTTCCGGTCGACGTCCCGTATAACCGGCACGACCAGGCCGCGGTCCGTGTCGACCGCCACGCCCACGTGGTAGTATTTCTTGTAGATGATCTCGTGGCTTGCCATGTCGACGCTGGCATTGAACCGGGGGAACCGCTTTAGCGCCGCGGTCACGATCTTCAGGGCGATGGCCGTCATGGTCAGTTTGCCGCCTGCGGCTTCGGCCGCGGGGCCGAACTGTTTGCGAAGGGCTTCCATATCGGTGACATCGGCCTTGTCGCCGTAGGTGACGTGGGGGATATTCGTCCACGCGGCGGACAGGTGCTCCGCGGCGGCCCGGCGAAGGTTGCTCATCGGCTCGGTTTCCACCGGGCCCCATTTGGAGAAGTCCGGCAGAGGCGCCGACGGAGCGGGACCGGAAGTCGCCCCCCGGCCGGCGCTCAATTGCCTGGAATGAGATTTGACGTCTTCGACGGATATCCGACCGGCGGGACCGGTCCCCGGAACCTGGCCGACGTCGAGCCCGATCTCCCGGGCAAAGCGGCGAACGGAAGGCGCCGCTGGTACGAGCGCGCCTGAAGAGACGGCCGGAGCGGGCGGTATTGTCGGCGATGTCGGTGTCGGCGGCGCGGGCTCCTCCGCGGGACCAGCCTCCGCTGCAGGGGGTGCGCCGGTCTCCGGCGGTGCCTGTGTGGATGAATCCGCCTCTCCGCCGGCGTCCGCCTTGCCATCGCTTACGGTAGAGGAAGGCGTATCGGCAACCGTCTCCCGGGCCTCGGCAACAGGAGCTTCGGCCTCCGCCTGTCCGTCCGTTTCCGTTCCGGCGGCAGTCTCACTCCCCGCATCTTCGTACATGAGCACCGGAGCGCCCACGTCGGCCGTTGCGCCGTTCTCCACGAGGATTTCCGTGACCACGCCGCTGAACCCCGACGGCACCTCGAGGTTGGCCTTGTCGGTCTCGATCTCCAGGACGGGCTGGTTTTCTTCGACTCTATCCCCCACCTCGACCAGGATGCCGACTACGGTCCCGGCGTCTATGTTCTCGCCGAGGGCTGGAAGATTGAAAGGCGTCGCCATGGGTCTTGCTTCTCCAAAGTTACAGCATGAGCGGGTTCGGCTTGTCTGCGTCGATCTCCAGGTCGGCCATTGCCTGTTTCAACTTTGACGCAGGCAACTTTCCGTCGCGCATCAGTCCATAGAGCGCCGA
>JAPOOT010000177.1 GCA_026713285.1 Gemmatimonadota bacterium
GCGCCGGGTTGAGATATCGAATCCGAAGCGATGCGCGGCCGCGGCGGTCCGCGAAGGAAGTCTCGACAACCGCACTGCCTCTGAAATCCTGAAGGCGCACGGAGGCCGCATCGATCTCCCGCAGAAGCATTTCGACCGGTAAGTGAGGCGGCGCCGCGGCCGGCGGCCGGCAGGACAGCAACAGGAGGCCTATGCTGGCGAGCAACCAGGATCGGCCGGCCCGGTGCGGGCCATGCGGTCCGGGCGTCTTACCTTGCATCCTGGAGTTTTTGCAGAATCTCTTCGGATTCCTCGGGGGTTATGTCTTCCATCTCGAGGGCGCGCTCCCAGTAACGGACGGCGCGATCGCGCATGCCGAGTTGATTGTAGATGTCACCGAGATGGTCGTGCACCGTCGCGCTGGTGTCTTCGAACCGGATGGCTTTTTCCACATACAGCCGCGCTTTACGGTAATCGCCCTGCCTGTAATACACCCATCCCAGGCTGTCCAGGAACGCTCCGTTCTCCGGGCTTTGCTCGAGTGCTTTTTCGATCATCACCTTGGCTTCTTCAAGCCGCAGGCCCCGGTCGGCCAGGATGTAACCCAGGTAGTTCAGCGTGTAGATGTCGTCGGGATCGATTTCCAGGGCGGTCTCGAAGGTGGCCACGGCTTTCTCGAACTGTCCCGACTGGTCGTAGTTCTGCGCCAGCAGGAAGAGGAGGCGGTGATGTCCCTCGAACCGATCGACCGCTTCTTCCGCGATCTCGATGGCCTCCTCATAATGCTTCTGCTCCGTATGGGCGTAACCCAGGTAGAACCACAGATCGGGGTTTCCCGGAACGATTTCCAGTCCGTCGCGAAGGACCCGGATGCCGACTTCGTAGTCCTCCTGGCGCAGATGGGACAGCCCCAGATTCACCCACCCTCGTCCATCGTCCGGATTGAGATCCACGACTTTTCGGAATTGCGTGACGGCCTGGTCGAAATCCTCCCGGGACATGTAGCTGACGCCCAGATACAGGTAGAGCTCGGGAATCTCGGGAAGGATCGACATGGCCTGGGTGAGCACGCGTTCCGCCTGTTCGAACTTGTCCTGCCGGAGGTAGGCCAGGCTCAGGCTGATCCATCCGCGGGGATCATGGCGGTTGATGTTTATGCTTTTCTGCGCCTGGTCGATGGACTTGTTGTACATCCCGTTATCGAGATAGACGTTCGCCAGGTTCAGGCGCAGGGTGACGTCGTCCGGCAACGATTCCACGCCTTCATGCAATGCGGCGATGCCGTCCTGCGTCCGTCCCTGTTCCATGAGGGCGTAACCCAGCGAAATCCAGCTTCTGCCGTGGGTGGGATCCGTTGCGATAGCCGACCTGAACGCGTCGACTGCAAGCGGATAGGCGCCGGATTCCTGGTATACGAATCCAAGGTGCAGGTGGAGGTCGGCGTGATCTCCCAGGATGCCCAGGCCTTCTTTCAGCGCGTTCTCGGCCCGTTCGACATCCCCGGCGCCGCGGTAAGCCAGTCCGAGGCTGATCCGGTATTTCACTTCTCTTTCGTCCAGCGAGATAGCCTTATTCAGCGGAGCCACGGCCTCTTCCGGCCTGTCCTGGGTGAGCAGCACTTCTCCCATCGTCCCGTAGAGCACGGCCGCGTCGGGATGTAATTCCAGGCCCTCGCGCAGGGTAGCCAGCGCCTGCTCAGCCTGGCCGAGGTCCTGGTAGGCGTCGCCCAGTTCCGCCCAAAGATCCGGGGACGTCCGGTTGTGCTCGAGCAGCACCCGGTACTCTTCGGCCGCTTCGCCCGGCCGGCCGAGGAACTTCAGGAGGAGCGCAAGCCGGCGCCGCAGGTCCGCTTCCCGGTCGGGCCCCAGCGCGATAATCTCCCGGTACATGACAACGACCCTGTCCCACTGCCGTCTCTCCTCGTAGATCTCCGTCAGGCCTATCCTTGCGGGAATCGAATCGGGATATTCGTCCAGCACTTTCCGCAACGCGATGACCGCCTTGTCATACATCCCTCTACTTTTGTAGGCGTCGGCCAGTTTGAAATGGAATTCAGGATTGCGCGGCGCCAGGCGGCTCAGCGTTTCAAGTTCCCTGAGGACGGCTTCCGGGTCGTTCAATCGGCCCGCCAACTGGGAAAGGGCGATATGGGCCTCGATGTGGTTCGGCTCCAGCGTGACGGCCCGTTCGAATGCGGCCCGGGCCGGAAGGTACTTGCCCAGGTCGGCGTGGCACTTCCCCAGCACGACCCATGATTCCGTTGCCGTCGAATCGAGGGCTACCGCCGTCCGGGCGTGCCGCTGCGCCTTGTCGCGGTCGAATACCCGGTAGAAGTTCAGGGCGAGCGCGGTGTGGATTTCCGCGGACGAGGGATCGAACTCGAGCGCCTGTAGATAGGATTTGATTGCGTTATCTGTATCGTTCCGGGCGTCGTAGAGGCCGCCCCGGGCGTAATGCTCCAGGGCCCTGGCCCGGTCTTCCTGGCCATGTACATAGCCCTGGGGACACAGGGCGGTCAGCGCCATGAAGACGAGCAGGGCGTACCGCCGGGCCGGACCGGACTTGACCGGTCTTCTCCTCGCCTGCATGTGTTCGCCCGTCGTCAGGCGATTATCGGAATATCCGTGTAATATCATTAAATACCACGAAAACCATCAGCACCAGCACCAGGGCCACGCCCGTCTGTTGCCATATAAGCCGGTACCTCAGGGAAAGTGGACGCCGGAGCACTTTCTCGACGCCCAGGATGAGCAGTTGGCCGCCGTCGAGCGCAGGAATGGGCAGCAGGTTGAGAATGGCGAGGTTGATGCTCAGAAAGGCCATGAAGCTGAACAGGCTGCTGGCTCCCTGGCGGGCGCTGTCTCCCGCCATCCTGGCAATGGCGATGGGGCCGCCCACCGAGTCGGTGGACACCTCCCCCAGGACCAGTTTCTTGACGAATCCGAGTATGGTGTAGGTGACGTTGACCGTTTGCGTCCCCGCCAGTTCGGCGGAGGAGACCAGCCCCGCGGGACTGCGTTTGATATGATCCTGCTGGGTAATGCCGATCTGGCCGATATCGATCACGTCTCCGGTCTCGCGGTCCAGGTCCTGGGCCGTGACGGGTATGACGATCGCCTGGTGATACTGGCCGTTCCGGGTCCAGGACACCGTGGTTTCCATGCCCGGCCGGACGCGTATCAGGTCGACCAATTCGTACCACTGCGTGACCGGGGCGCCGTTCACCGAGGTAATGACGTCCCCGGGCCGCAGGCCGGCCTTCTCGGCTGGAGAGTCCGAGGTGACTGAGCTCACGGCCGACGCGCTGAAATGGTCGAGGCCGGCCAGGCGTTCCGCCGCGCCGCCGCCGTACCGTACTTCCAGCGCGCGTTCCTGTCCGTCCCGCCGCACTTTCAGATCGAGGGACGCCGCCGTGCCGGACGCGAGCCGTTCCCTTACATCCTCCCACGTATCGACGGGCGCCTGGTCGATCTCGAGGATTTCATCGCCGACCTGCAACCCCGCCGCCGCGTAGGGGCTTGCGCTTCCCACCCGGCCTACCGTGGTCGTATCGACGAGCTTCACGCCCATGGTCGCGTAGAACAGCCAGAAGATGATGAAGGCGAGAACGAAGTTCATTCCGGGACCGGCCGCGATGACGAAGGCGCGTGCGCCTACCGACTTCGACTGGAATTCCCAGGGTTCGCCGCCGTGCTCTCCCCCATCGGCGTCCGGCTGCTCTCCGGCCATTTGCACGTAACCGCCCAGGGGGATCCAGGAGATACGGTACTCGGTGTCCCCGATGGTCTTGCCGATCATCCTGGGCCCAAATCCGAGAGAGAACCGCTCCACCCGGATGCCCATGCGCCTGGCGGCCAGGAAGTGACCGAGCTCATGGATGAATACCAGCAGCCCCAGGACGAATATCGCCGATAACACGGTTGTCAACATGCCTGTTTCTCCGTTCTTGTCTTGCCGCCTGCGATGCGTTCACCCGGCGTCGCCCGCGAGGACGCCTGCCCGGATGCCATAGTAAATATAAGGGTGCGCGGTGCTATCCGGCAATCAACTTTTCCCCGCAGTACGTCCTAGTCCACCGGTCCGCCGCCACGATGGATTCCAGCGTAACCGGCGCCGCGCTACCCGGGGGGGCCGCGTGCCGGTCGCTACCAGGTGCGGTCCCGTGCCGGTCGCTACCCGGTGCGGTCCCGTGCCGGTCCATGGCATCGGCGATGATGCGTGGTATGTCGGTAAACCCGATCCGCTGCTGGAGGAAGGCCTCGACGGCCACTTCGTCGGCCGTGCTCAAAACGGCGGGCAAGGTGGACCCGCGGCGGATGGCGTCGTAGGCGAGACCCAGGCAGGGAAACATGGCTACATTGGGCGGATCCAGTGTCAGGGACCAGTGCCGCGTGATGTCGAACCGGGGCCACGGTGTTTCCAGGCGTTCCGGGTACGAGAGGGCATACTGGATCGGTATACGCATGTCGGTCGGACCCATCTGGGCCAGCAGCGATCCGTCTACCATCTCTACCAAGGAGTGGATGATGGACTGCGGATGGATCACCACGTCGATCTTCGACACGGGGAGTCCGAAGAGCCAGTGGGCCTCGATGACCTCGAATCCCTTGTTCATGAGCGTGGCGGAATCGATCGTGACCTTCCGTCCCATGTTCCACGTGGGATGGTTCAGCGCTTCCTTCGAAGACATCCGCGACAGTTCATCCGGGTCGCTGTCGCGAAAGGGCCCGCCCGACGCCGTCAGGACCACGCGTTCGACCCGGTCCGGGTCCTGGCCGGACAGGCACTGGTGCACCGCGCAGTGTTCGCTGTCCACGGGCAGGATCTCCACGCCGTGGCGCCGCGCCGCCGCCATGACGATCTCCCCGGCCATGACCAGGATCTCCTTGTTGGCCAGTCCGATGGTCTTGCCCGCTTCGATCGCCCTCAGCGTGGGCACCAGCCCCGCGCTGCCCGGAAGGGCGCTGATGACCAGGTCCACGTCCGGGTGGGTGACCGCTTCGATCAGTCCCTCCACACCCGTGTGGATCGATGGGGCGCCGGCGCCGCGGGCAAGCGCCGCCGCCCGTTCCGCGTCGTGGACGGCGATCATGCGCGGGCCGAACCGCGCGATCTGCCGCTCCAGCAGATCGACCCGGCTATGGGCGGTCAGGCTGTGCGCCGCGTAGCGGTCCGGGAAGGCCGCGATGACCTCCAGCGTCTGCGTGCCGACCGAACCCGTCGAACCCAGGATGGCGATTTGCTTCATGGCTTCAGTACACTCCGTACGAGGTTTCAGCCGACCGCGTAAGCCAGGTAGTAATATACGAAAGGCGCCGCGAAGAAAACGCTGTCGAACCGGTCCAGGATCCCGCCGTGGCCCGGGATGAGGCGAGAAGAATCCTTCAGGCCCGCGTCCCGTTTCACCAGGGACTCCGCCAGGTCGCCCACCTGGGCGACGATGCCGCCCGCCGCGCCCAGGACGACGCAGTGCAGCGGACTGAGAAAGGGAAACAACGCATATTTGAGTGCGAACATGAAGGCGACGGCGCCGATCAGCCCCCCGATGGCGCCCTCGACGGTCTTGCCCGCGCTGACGCGGGGCAGCAGCTTGCGGCGACCCATCATCCTGCCGGTAAAGTAGGCGAAGGCGTCGTAGGACCATGGAATGGCGAATGCGAGGAGGGCCGGCGCCATGGCCCGGCCTCCCCATGCCGTGACGTCCGGATCGTCGATGGGCCAGCTGCCCAGGAGGACCAGGTGGCTGCCCAGCAGACCGATGTAGACGACGCCGAAAACCGTGGCCGCCACGTTGTGGAAGTGGGCATGCGCGCCTTTCCTGAATATCTCCGAAGTGGCGGTCGCGAGCAGGAGGACCGTGAGGATCAGCGGGGCGTGGTTGCCCGCTTCAAGCCAGGCGTCGAGACACAGCAGGAAAACCGCGGGTACGCCGAGGTACCTGTTGGGCGCCGTGTCCCTGGCCGCGGCGATTCCGTGGTATTCGCGCAGGCCGAAGAGCACGACGAGGGTGACGAACACGAAGAGGCCCGTTCCGCCCATCCAGCAAAGGAACACGATGCACGGGACGAACACCACGCCCACGATGACACGGACCCACGTCTCCGCGAAGGCGGCCATGGAGATCCACTCCGTTACGTGTTGTGAGAAGAGACCTGCTCGCCGGTCCGACCGAAACGGCGTTCTCTCGACTGGTAATCCCTGACGGCCGCGATGAAATGGCCGCGCGTGAAATCGGGCCAGAGGACCGGTGATACCAGGATTTCGGTATAGGCCAACTGGTAGAGCAGGAAGTTGCTGATCCGCATCTCGCCGCTGGTCCGGATCAACAGGTCCGGGTCGGGAAGGTGCTCCGTGTACAGATAGGAAGCAAAAAGTGTTTCGTCGATGGCTTCCGGATCCAACCTGCCTGCCTGGACGTCCAGGGCGATACATTGCGCGGCTTCGACGATCTCCTGCCTGCCGCCGTAATTCAAGGCGAAATTCAACAGAAGGCGGTCGTTGCCCGCCGTTTGCTCGGTTATCTGACGTATGACCTGACGATTGGATTCCGGGAGTTCGTCCCACCTGCCCAGGAAGGAGACCCGGATCCCGTGTGTGCTGGCTTCCTCGAAGGCGCCCTGGAGCGACTCGACGATCAACCGCATGATGGCGGCGACTTCCCGCCTGGGCCGGTTCCAGTTCTCGGTGGAGAACCCGAAGAAGGTGAGGATCCCGACACCGAACTCCCCTGCGCACCGGATCATTTCGCGAACGGACTCCACCCCCGCGGAGTGTCCCTGATCCCGCGCGAGCCCCTGCTTCTTCGCCCATCGCCCGTTGCCATCCATGATGAACGCGATGTGGCGGGGCATGCGCTCCGGATGCAAACCTTCTTCCGAGACCGCCCGTTCTTGCTCTGCGTCTCGACCCACGTCACCCCCGTAAGGCCGCCGGCGGGTATGGACCCTTAATGGCCGGATTCCGCCTATATCTCCAGGATTTCCAGTTCTTTTGCCGATATGGCGCTGTCGATGGAGGAGGTATGCTGGTCGGTGAGATCCTGGATGGTCTTTTGATGCCGTTTGCTTTCATCTTCCGACAACCGGTGGGCTTTCTCTTCGGCCTTGATGCGCTCGTTCATTTCCCTGCGTACGTTCCGGATCCCGATCTTGCAGTCCTCGCCGAGTTTCTTGATCAGTTTCACGTATTCGTGCCTGCGCTCTTCGGTCAGCGGAGGTACCGGCAGGTGAATCACGTTGCCGTCGGAATTCGGCATGAGACCCAGGTCGGACGTCTGGATGGCCCGGACGATTTCGTTGATCATCTGCTTGTCCCACGGCTGAATCGAGATCGTGCGGGCGTCCGGCGTGTTCACGGTGGCGACCTGGTTGATGGGCGTCATGGTCCCGTAGGCTTCGACCTGGATGTTGTCCAGCAACGCCGGATTGGCCCGGCCGGCCCGGACGCCGGCGAGTTCCGTGCGAAGCACCTCGACGGACTGATCCATTTTTCGATTGGTCTCTTTGATGATCTCTTTCGCTTCCACGATACACCTCACTGGCATCGGAAAACCGGCATCGATCCAGCCGGCTGGGATGTTCGGCTCGCTATTCTCCGCCCAGTTCGTACCGGACGAACCGTCTGACCATGATATTCTCGCCCAGCGTGGCCACCGCCTCCGTGACCAGCTCCCGCACCGTCTTGTCGGTATCCCGGATGAACGGCTGTTCCAGGAGACAGTTTTCCTGGTTGAATTTCTCGATCTTCCCCTGGACGATCCGGTCGATGATATGGTCCGGCTTGCCCTCGTTCCGGGCCTGATTCCGGTAGATCTCCCGCTCTTGTTCCAGGACGGCTTCTTCGATCTGGTCCCGGTCCACGGCGATAGGACGCGTGGCCGCCACCTGCATGGCGATATCCCGGGCCAGGGTTTGGAAGGACTCGTTCCGGGCGACGAAATCGGTTTCGCAGTTGATCTCGACCATCGTGGCGATTCGGCTGCCGGGATGGATATAGGTATGAATGATGCCTTCTTTCGCTTCCCGCGCGCTTTTCTTCGACGCCGCCATGATGCCTTTTTCTCGCAGGAGCGTGACCGCCTGCTCGATACTGCCGCCGGACTCTTCGAGGGCCCGCTTGCAGTCCATCATCCCGGCGCCGGTCTGGTTCCTCAGGGTCTTTACGTCACTTGCTGATATAGTCATGAATGCATATCACTCTTAGCGAATGCGGAACATCCGCTACGGCCGCCTTTCTCCGGCCACGTATCCGGCTTCGGGCTCGCTCCTGGAATTCCTCGA
>JAPOOT010000231.1 GCA_026713285.1 Gemmatimonadota bacterium
ACCGGTGCGCACGACGGCCGTGAAGATGGCGACTCGACTGGTTCCGGCAAAAGCGATCTCTCAGGCAATGGCCGGCCCGACCACGAACCCCGGGCCATACGCCTGACCGAGCTCGACTGCCTCGTAAACAAGGCGATCATCGATGCGCGTAACGGGGTCACCGGCGGTCTGCGGACCGAACAGTCCGACGAGATCGTGGATGAGCTCGCGGCGCTGAACGCGGCCAGGCCCCAGTCCTCCTTTCACAAAGGATTCGCTGACGCGGTATTCGGAAGGAGCCCCGCCCGTCGTATCGGAGCAGATGCCAACCGCTGGTACTGGGCCGGCGTCGTTCGAGGCAGGGCCTATCTGTCGGATTATGACGGAATCATACAGCATTTTGACGAAAACGCGATCGTGCGGAGCCTGGGCGACGGAGAGGACGCGGCCTCGGATGAAGCGGCCATACACGTGGTCCAGGCGTTGAGGAAGGCGGAGCGTCACGCCGAAACGGCCGACTTCGTGGAGGTCGCGGCCCTCGGGGACCCGGTCGGCGAGCTGTTCGGAGAACTGCTGGAGATCGGTACCGAATTGCTTCGGGGGGAACGTCCGGGTGAGGCGCGGATGGTATTTGCCTTGTTGATGGACGCCGAGAACATGCTGCGGAAACTCGGACTCTCGCACGGGGATGACCGGTTTCTGACGGTACGCCGGAGGCAGGCGCATACGCTGCGCAAGTTGCACGAGCACGAACAGGCCGAGAAACTGCTACGGGATATCCTCGAGATGAATCCGAATCCGGAAATCCGGGCCATGATCAGCGCGGATCTGGGGTTGCTTGAAGGCGGATTCGCGGAGCTGGAGGAGGTATACCTTCCGCTTGAGCAGGAAGGGGTGGGTGATTTCTTAGAGCGACTGCGGGCCGGCGAGCGGATGTTCAGGGAGTCCATCCGTAACGACGTACCATATTCAGGCCATGGCCATTACTGCCTCGGGGCACTCGCCCTCGCAGATGGAGACTACACCTCGGCGGCCTTTCATCTAGAGCGGGCCCGGGGTCTCTTCAACAGTCGAAAGCCGTCCTATGGAGCAGCCCTTGCGGGCAGAGCGGATTTGTACGCCGGTATCGCCAAGGCGGCACAGGCGGAATCCGTCGGTGATCTGTCCTACGCCGCGCAAATTATCACGACTGCCGTGGCTTCAGATACGCCCATTCCGGCTTATCTGATCAGACCGGCTGCCGAGGGATTGGAGCTGCTGGGATCCGCGGAAGTCCAATCGGGTTTCTGCGCGGCCGTCCTCGAATCGGATCAGGGAGGGGCACTGGATGTCTTCGTGAACCTCGATGCGGCCTTGACCACCGAGCCGGTTACGGAAGCGCTTCGCCGACGGGCCCGGGAACTCGGTAAAACGGAAGCCGCTGCCGCCGACCTGCAAAGGTGTTTCGAAGGTTGCATGAAGGCCGGACGCCATGAGGACGCCCGGACGGTCCTGGACGAACTGGAAGTGCTGTCCATAGGCGGAGTCGGCGAGGCGGCCTTCCACGACTTGCTGATGAATACCGAGTATCTCCAACCCGCCTGGGAAAGGGATGAGGCGGTGGTTGCACAGGTCCGGTGCCTCGAAGCCAAGGGGGACTTGGAAAACGCCATGGCGAAATCAGTCCCCTTGTTCCATGAAGCACTGACAAAGGGCAACATCGACGAGGCGCGGGGAATCTACGAGAACATGCGCGGCTATGGGCTTCCTGATTCCCATTACCAGGAGGTGAAGAGCCGTCTGGACGGGGTGATCCGTCAATATGAATCGTCCGAGACCGGACAGGACGACAGCGCCCCGAGGCAGCGTACGCGGCCGGTACGGGTCCTGTTTGTCGGTGGGGACGAAAACCAGCAGAAACTGGTGCCGGCGGTCCGGGAGCAGTTGAAGGAACGCGCACCCCACGTGGAAGTGCAGTTCATCTTCCCGGGCTGGAGCGGCAACTGGCCTCCACACCTTGAACGGGTTAGGAAAGAACTGGAAGGGCACGACGTAGTGGTACTGTTGCGCTTCATGCGCACGCACCTGGGCCGCGAGATCCGGAAGGCCTGCCAAGACATGCCCTGGCGCTCCTGCTGGCCGTCCGGCGCAGGTGGAATAACGGAGTCCATCATCTCCGCCGCGGAATCAGTTTAGTCGCGATGCAGGTATTTCCCGATGCAGACACGGTTGCGGAGACAGGGAAACCGCGGCGCCGCTCCAAATTTCCTATTTCCAAGACAAACTATTCCTGAAAAACTGCCTCTCGCCGGTTTATGATGAATCAGGGTTAATTTGAATTCAGCCCCTTCACCGCCCCCTCGATCCTTTCCAGTGCCTCCGCAAGAATCGACCGGGGGCAGGCGATGTTGATCCGCTCGAAGCCCTCGCCCTCCGCCCCGAATATGTACCCCTCGTCGAGGAAAACGCGCGCTTGTTCCATCATGAGGCGCTGGAGGGCGTCCTTGTCCAGGCCCAGGCGCGTGAAATCCACCCAGACGAGGTAGGTGCCTTCGGTTTCGATGACCTGAATCTCGGGCAGCCGCTCGCGGAAGAAGGAGTCGAGAAACCGGAAATTCCCTTCCAGGTAGGCGAGGAGTTGGTCCAGCCATTCCTCCCCGTGGTCATAGGCGGCTTCGACGGCCGCGATGCCGAAGGGGTTGAGGGTGAACAAGCCGGCGCTGCGGACAGTCTGCTGAAAGGTCTCCCTCAGTTCCGGGTCGGGAATCATCATGTTCGAAGCCTGCAGGGCGGCGAGATTGAAGGTCTTGCTGGGCGAAGTGCAGATGATCGACCGTTCCTCATATTCCTCGCCGAGCGTGGCATAGGCCGTGAAGGTCCGGTCTCCGAGGATCAGATCGCAGTGGATTTCGTCGGAGACGACCAGCACGTCGTTATCCATGCAGATCCGGCCGAAGCGCCGCAGTTCTTCCGCCGTCCAGACCCGGCCGACGGGATTGTGCGGGCTGCACAGAATGGCCAGTTTTACCTCGGGATCGGCACATTTTGCTTCCAGATCATCAAAATCCATGTAGTACCGGCCGTTCTCATACCGCAGCGGGTTCAACGCCGGTACCGTCTGAAGATTCTCGATGGCGTTGAAAAAGGGATAGTACACCGGAGGTTGAACCAGCACCTTGTCGCCCGGGTTCGTGTAGGCCGAGACCAGCAGATGCAGGGCGGGTACGATGCCGGGTGTAAAGCAGATGGTACCGGGATCGACGGTCCAGCCATGGCGCCGCTTCATCCACCGAACCACGGCGTCATAATAGGACGGCGACGGGAAGGCGTAACCGTAAACGCCCATGCGGGCGATATCGGTCACCGCGTCGACCACAGGCTGCGGGCACGGAAAGTCCATATCCGCGACCCAAAGCGGCAGTACGGGTTTTTCGTGCCGGCCGGCGTCGGTCTCGTCCCAGGGTACGATGGCCCCATCCCGTTTCACAAAGTCCCATTTGTAGGAATTGGTGCCGTTGCGATTGATGATCCGGTCGAAATCATAGTTCATGGGGAGGCATTCTCCATCAAAAACGGGGATATGGGGAGGCATCTGGAACACGTGCGGACGGCGACGTATTTTAACAGGTCCCGGCGCCGGTGTCAATTTGCATTTAACGGTTGCCAACCATGGGCGGATCCTGTACCATCATGACTCGGTGGCTTCCCGGGAAGCCGCCGCCTTGTACACCCTGATACCTCGAAGAAGAAAGCGCGATCGGCGGGTCAGTGTCGTCTGTCGCGGGCACTTCGGACCGGCGCCGATCCTCGCCCATCACGCATGAGCATTGTCAAAAAACTACAAAGCCTGCCTCCGGGTGAGATCTCCGTCATAGCGGGTGTGGGCCAGCGGGCGGGAATCCCCGCGCGGGAAGCCGATGCCGGGTGGCCCATGGGCGTGGCGCGTCGGCCCGACGGCGACCTGATCGTGATCGACTACCAGTGGCATCGCATCTGGCGGATCGATCGCGATGGCACGCTGCACGCCTTTGCCGGGGACGGTATCGCGGGCAATTCGGGCGACGGCGGTCCGGCCGCCGAAGCGCGGTTCCGCCACCCCCATGATCTAAACCAGGACCGCCATGGCAATCTCTATCTGTCGGATCTGGGCAACAACACGATACGCAGAATCGATTACGAGACCGGCATTATCACACGCGTTGCAGGTAACGGGGAGATTGGCCGGGGCGGCGACGGCGGGCCGGCCCTGGACGCCGAACTGGACTGTACCTGCGGCGTGGCCGTGGACCCCGACGGGAACGTGTACCTGTCAAGCGAGTGGACCAACAACATCCGCCGCATCGACGCGCAGACCGGGATCGTCGAAACGGTATTCGGCCATCACGCCCGGCACTATCCATCCGAACGGGGTGACAGCCGGCCATACTCGGGCAGGGGACTGAGCCTGGGAGGATACCACGGCGACGGTGGTCCGGCGAAGGAAGCCGGATTCAACCACCCGGAGCATCTCGCCTTCGACTCAACGGGCGATCTATATGTGTGCGACAATTCCAACGACCGGGTGCGCAGGATCGACATGCGAGCCGGGACCATAGACACGGTCCTGGGCAATGGACAGCGCGCCTCCAACGGGGACGGCGGTCCGGCCGCCGAGGCGAGCACGCTCATGCCGGACGCGATCTGCCTGGATGTCCACGACAACCTCTACGTCGGCGAGAAGTACGGCTTCCGGGTCCGCAAGGTGGAGCGGGAGACCGGACTCGTCCGTACGCTCGTCGGCACCGGCGAACCGGGATTCGGCGAAGAGGGGCTGCCTGGCCTCATCACCCGGTGCAACTCAGTGGAAGCGGGGATCTGCGCCGATCCGGACGGCACGGTTTTCTGGGGCGACTGCTCCGGCCGGCTCAGGCGGTGCGACGGAGTTACCGGGATCGTAACCACCGTCCTCGGCGGCACCAGCGTACACGACGGCGAGCACGCCAGGGCCGGGTTTCTCAACGGCCCGGGCGGCCTGTCGGTCGGCCCCGGCGGCACGATCCATATCGCCGACGTGTGGAATCAACGCATCCGGTCCATCGACCCGGACACCGGGATCGTCCGAACCATTGCCGGCACCGGTGCGCGGGCCTACGGCGGTGACAACGGTCCAGCTGTCGACGCCCACCTGGGCAATCCTCACGACGTGTCGGTGGATCGCGCCGGCCGCGTGGTCATCGCCGATACGCGGCACGGCCACGTGCGTAGGATCGATCGAGACGGCGTTATCCGCAATGTCGCTGGTGCGGCCTTTCAGTGGGACAAGGGAGACGGCGGTCCGGCCCTGAGCGCGTGCCTGATGCACGTCCTCGCCGTGACCCACGGTCCCGATGACGACATATACATCGGCGATGCCGGTTGCGGGCGCATCAGGCGAGTAGACGCGCGAACGGGTATCATCACCACGGTCGCGGGCATCGGCCTGCATGGATATTCGGGCGACGGCGGACCGGCGATCCGGGCGCGGATCGGCTCGCCCACGGCCATTCGAGTAGACGGTTCGGGCCACCTCTACTTCGCGGACGACCGATATCATGTCATCCGGCGGGTGGACGCAGATACCGGGGTTATTTCCACTTTGGCCGGGACCGGAGAAGCGGGCATGGCACCGGACGGTACAAGGGCTGCCAGCGCTGCAATATCGGTTCCCCGCGGCCTGGCACTGGACAAAGAAGGACGTGTATACTTTTCCGACTCGGGCAACAACCGCGTGCGGCGCATTTCCGGGAACGGCCTGATGGAGACCGTCGCCGGCAGTGGGGATTATAGCGACACCGACCAGTCGGTGCCGGCACTGGATGCGCCGTTGAACGAGCCCCATGGCCTGTGTTTCTTCGGCGATGACGTGCTGCTCGTCAGCGACCACTACAACAATCGGTTGAAGGCGGTCCGGATCGGAGACTGAGCAGGGATTGAAGTCGGAATGCCTGTAGTTGCGCATGCGAGATAGGT
Organism: Gemmatimonadota bacterium; assembly: GCA_026713285.1. Lineage (GTDB taxonomy): Bacteria > JAAXHH01 > JAAXHH01 > JAAXHH01 > JAAXHH01 > JAAXHH01. Next base: position 5,947 of record JAPOOT010000231.1, read on the forward strand.
ATTGAATTGGGCAATCCTTTAAAGTGGGCAATCCTTTAAGGTGGGCAATCCGCATTGAAGTGGGCAATCCGTGAATGGGACGGGATGTCGCGATCGATTTAAATTCAGACGGGAGAACGGATGAAGATCACCGAAATAAAAACCGCCGATGTCCCAGTTAAATCAGGGAATACCATTTACCGGTACCATTATGTTCGCGTATACACGGACGAGGGGGTATACGGCACGGGGGAAGCCAGTCACGTCGACGGCGGCTGGCGGGAGTCGACCCGGCACATGGCGAAGATGATTATCGGCATGGACCCGAGGGACGTGGATGCCTGTTTCGAGTACATCCGTCGAAGGTACATCTTCATGGGCGGTGCGGGCGGCGCTTCGATCTCCGCGCTCACAGGCATCGAGGTAGCCCTGTGGGACCTGGCCGGAAAGGCCCAGGGCGTCCCCGTCTACCGGCTTCTGGGCGGCAAGTTCCGTGACCGGGTTCGTCTATACGTGGACAGTGCCCACGCCGACTACAACGAACGTGCCGCGGAGGTGCGGGAACAGGGTTTCACAGCGATCAAGTTCGATCTCGACGACGCGGATAACCCACACAAGCTGGATCCGTGGAACTGGTCGGTGACGCCCGATGAACTCAAGTCCCTGGTGGATGAAGCGTACGCGATCCGCGAGGGCATCGGACCGTCTCTTGATCTTGCCATCGACCTGCATGGCAGGTATGACGCCACCGCGGGGATGAAAATGGCCCAGGAACTCGAACCGCTGAATCTCCTGTGGCTTGAAGAGCCGGTTCCCCCCGAGAACATCGACGCCCTGGCCAAGATCACGCAGGCCACGGGGACGCCCATCTGCGTCGGCGAAAACCTCTATCTTCGCCATGGGTTCCGCGACCTGCTGCAGCAGCAGGCCGCCGATATTATCATGCCGGATATATCGAAATGCGGCGGCCTGTCGGAATGCCGAAAGATCGCCAACATGGCCGAGATGTACTACGTTCCATTCGCTCCGCACAACAACTCCAGCGCGTTGAGCACGGTTGGGGACGCCCACGTCTGCGCGAGTGTCCCGAATTTCCTGGCACTGGAATACCACCGTTTCGACGATCCTGCATGGAATGACGTGCTGGCGACGGACGAGTCGGTGATCCAGGACGGACACGTGGTGATGACGGAAGCGCCGGGTCTGGGCGTTGAACTGAACGAGGAGTTTCTTGCTTCGCAGATGGATGATGGGGATATTTTGTGGCAGTGAGCCAACTGCCTGGTTATTCGAGACTACTGTGTCAGGACGGCAATAGCCACTCATGGTGAGGAGGCAACATGCACTGGTACATCGATGTATTGAGGAAGTACACGGTTTTCAGCGGGAGGGCGCGAAGGAAGGAATTCTGGATGTTTTTTCTTTTCTCCGCACTCATTTCCATATTCCTCGCCGTGATCGACGAGTTTATGGGGTGGAGATTCGAGATGGGCGGAGAAAACCTTGGATTCCTCAGTACCCTTTATTCTCTCGCCGTCATCATTCCCTATCTCGCTGTGGTGTTCAGACGCCTGCACGACACCGACCGCAGCGGATGGTGGTTTCTGATCGCGTTTATTCCGATTGTCGGGATTATAGTGCTCCTGGTGTTCCTGATCCTGGACGGAACCAAGGGTGAAAACCGGTTCGGACCGGACCCCAAGACGGCAACGGCCCGGTGGTAAGAGGCCGGCGATACCAGTAGAGGCGGACCTGTTCCGTTGTTCGAGTCAAGATCTCGGCTGAACGATGCTGTCCCGGACCTGGCGCATGAGTTCGCCGTTTTTTGCCCGGGCCGCATCCATGATCAGGAACAGGTCGATTATCGTCCAGATGAACAACCCGCCGAGTGTCAGAATTTTTGCGATGCCCAGGCCTATGTCGCCGACGTAGAAACGGTCTAAACCGATCGTACCACCCATGATGCTGAGAACGAGGGCAACATTAGGGTCTTTTCGACGGGTCCCGTACTGCACATCGAATCGCAAACGTTCATCGTTTGACAGTTCCTTTTTCGCCAGGTTCGCTTCCTGGATCTCCATTACGTTGGACATTTCATGATCTCCCGTGGTTTTGTCCCCATGGTTGCGACATAGCGTAATACATATCCGATTGTGGAATGCTCAAGGTGTAAGTGGACCTTAAATAAGTCAAGTTATTGCATCTCATGTATTGGACAGGTATGACCGGCAAAAAGTTACGTGCACATAGGCCGATCCTCTCATGCGGATTCTGCCGGAAATTGCAGAACATGATTCAGCAGTACCCGCGATCTTGCAGGTAGTTCTCACGGCACTCCACGAAAGGACAGACCATGATTCGAGTGGGTTCAATTGGCGTCGGCGGCATGGGCACGCATCAGGCCCGGACATTCGATCAGGTCGATGGTTGCCACCTGGTCGCCTGCGCAGATCCGTCCCCTGAAATGCGCGCGCGATTTGAAGAAAACTTTCCAGGCACCGAGGGATTCGATTCGGCCGAGGCGCTCGTCAACAGCGGGAAGGTCGACGCGGTTGTCGTTGCGGTACCTACCGGCCTTCACTGTGCCGCGGCCTTGACCGCGCTCAACGCAGGCATACCGGTACTGGTGGAAAAACCCATGGCCAGAACGGTGGACGAGTGCCTGAGAATGATCGAAACAGCGGAACGGAAGGACACCGTGCTGATGGTCGCGCACTGCCGGCGATTCGACTCCTACTGGAAGTCCTGGGGCGCCTGCATTGCATCAGGAGACCTGGGGTCGCCCATCCTCTGGCGTAACGCCATGGCCGGATTCGGTCCCGGAAGCTGGTACATGGACCACGACCTCGGTGGCGGTCCGCTCATGGACGGCGCCGTCCACAACTACGATTTCGCGAATTTCCTTTTCGGAGATCCCGAGAGCGTCCTGTCCAGTTCGATAAATATGGACCCCGAATCATCCGCCCAGGACACCAGTTCCGCCATCGTACGCTACAGGAACGGAAACCAGTTGCTGATGTCATGGAGCTGGGCGGCCCGGGGCAATGGGTTGCACGACATTATCGGACCGAAGGGTTTTATACAATTCGGTACGGGTGACTTGCCAGATCCTGAAGACGATGAGCCTCACCAGTACTGCTGTTTCACGAACCGCGAAGGCGAGCAGACGCTGATCAAGTCGAAAGCGGAGCCCGACATGTACGCCTGCCAGGCGGAGCATTTCCTGTCGTGCGTGCGTGGCGATGTCACGTGCCTTTCGCCGGGCACGGAGGCGATCAAGGCTATTGCCGTGGCGGACACCATCCTGGAGGCCGGTCCCACTGGCGAGGCGCGGGAGGTTGCCTGGACGTGACGGTCCGGCACTCGGCCCTGCCTGACATGGCATGTTTTTAATAGCCAATCACTATCAGTGAGCACGAATCCACCCCATCGATATTCACCCCATTAATAAGGATCTAACCATGAATAGTATCGTGCGCTTTCTTACGAAAAACCTCGGTATGACCGACCTCGGTCTGCTCATCATCCGCATTGTGATCGGTTTCAGCATGGCGGCCTTTCACGGCTGGGGAAAAATATCCAATCCCGAGCGCTGGGCCGCCATCGGCGGCAATATGGAGATGGTCGGCATCAGTTTTCTTCCGGCATTCTGGGGTTTCATGGCCGGATTCGCGGAATTCGTCTGCTCGATACTCGTGATATTCGGTGTTTTCTTCCGGCCCGCGACGACGCTGCTCACGCTGACCATGCTTCTGGCCATGCTGCGTCACCTGTCGCTGCCTGCCGACGATCCCGGTTCAGGTCTCAACGGCGCGTCGCACGCCATGGAACTCTGCGCCATTTACATCGCCCTGTGGTTTACCGGTCCGGGCAAGTACAGCCTGATGCCGGGGACAATGAAAGACCGGTCCTAGCGGTCGTGGCGGAATCGTACGTTGACACGGGAATCTATGAGCCATCCTGTTGAGATCGGTGTGATTTCGGATACCCACGGCCTGTTGCGGCCGGCGGCCGTGGCCGCGCTGGATGGCGTCGAACGGATCATACACGGCGGGGACGTGGGTGGCGAGGATATCCTGGACACCATGGCGGAGATCGCGCCGATTACGGTCGTCCGGGGCAATACGGACTATCAGCCCTGGGCGGCTCGGTTGCCGGTGACCGAACTGGTGGAAGTCGAAGGGCGGTCGATCTTCGTCGTGCACGATATCGAAGATCTGAATCTCGACCCCGCGGCCGCGGGCATAGACGTGGTCGTCTACGGCCATTCCCACCGTCCGGAGTGGGAACAGCGCGGAGACGGGGTCTGGTATCTCAATTCAGGCAGCGCGGGGCCCCGCCGATTCAGCCTGCCCGTCTCTGTTGCCCGCTTGCAAGTATCTACAAAGTATATACGCGGTGAGATCAAGTACCTGGAAGTGTAGTGCGGGAGGGAGACCTTGGCTGCGGTAGTACAGGAGTCGTGGCCACGGAAGTACAGGAGACCTTGGCTGCGGTAGTTCAGGAGTCGTGGCTACGTAAGGACAGGAGAGGTGGCCGCGGCTGTGGAGGTATGGAAGACGCCGGATCGAAGGGGATCGGTTGCGTATCTCAGTATGCGGCCACGGTCATGGCTTCGAAGCGTTCCATGTCCCACTCCGCGCCCCAGCCCGGCCCGTCGGGCGGGACGATGTGGCCGTCCGCGATAAGCGGCTTGTTGACCATGCCCCAGGTGCTGGCGGTGTCTACGAAGCCATTGGCGCCGGTCTCGTAGAACCCCGTGTTGTCGATGCAACATCCGAGATGGGCGTGGACGATTCCGAAGAGACCCCCTTCGGCGTTCAGTTCGATGTTGGTGTCGTACATCTCCGCGAAATGGGCCATCTTGAGCACCTGGGTGGTCCCGAAACGGGCATTGGCGCGCAGCAGGTCGGTCGCCCCCGAAATCAGCCGCTGCGTGGAAATCCCCAGGTCGCCCATCAGCGTTTCGTTCCCCATCACCGGTATGGTCAATTCCCTGCACAGTTCCTGGTACTGGCGCTCTTTGTGTTCGTGCATCGGTTCTTCCAGCCAGATGAAATCCAGTTCCTCCATGACCCTGCCCACCTCGATCGCTTCCTGCAGCGTGTATGAACAGACCGGATCGTTCAACAGCAGATAATCGGGTCCGACGATCCGGCGGACTTCCCTGAATATCGGGATATCCGCCTTTCCGCCCTTGTAGGTGTGAAACTTGTAGGCGTTGACCCCGTATTCCTTGCCTCCCTGAATCATCTGGAGGTAGGTCTCGATGTCGGAATCTCCCCCGGTCAGGTAAACCGGGAACCGGTCGCGCACCCGGCCGATCAGGTCGTAGACCGGCAGGCCGGCCTTCTTGCCGGCGATGTCCCAGAGACAATTGTCGAAGTCACCGAACCACCCCGGTTTCTGGTACAGCCAGCGCGTTCCCTTGTGGAGCAACTGGAACAGCGCTTCCCGGTGCAGGGGATTCTTGCCCAGTACCTGTGTCTTCAGGATCTCCACCTGCTCACGGCCCATCGTGGTCGTGCACACGCCGGATATGCCTTCATCGGTCTCGACCTGGATGAAGTGCTGTCGCAGGTTTCCGCCTTTGGGGTGGGATTCGCTGCCGTGGGTATACTGCGTGCGCCTCAGGCCCGGGACCCGCTTCAACACATGGTAGTACTGCGGCTGGTCCGGATCTTCCAGCAAAAACAGCTTTATTCCGGTGATTTTCACGTAGATTCCCGGGGTGTGGGAGAGGCCGTCGGGAGTTCGGCGACGAACTGGTAATCGGGTTCGACTTCCTGGCGGTCCATGATCTCTATAATCTGTTTCCAGGTCGCGTAGAGTCCACGGGTGCAGAGAGGCATCTCGTGCTTGATGAGCCTGTGCAGGCGTCCGAGTCTGTAGCAGGGCACCGCGGCGTACATGTGGTGTTCGGTGTGGTAGTTCATGTGCCAGTACAGGAACTGCAGGATGGGGTTGATATGGAACGTCCTGCAGCAAAGGCGGTAATCGGGCACTTCGTCCTGCAGCCCGACGTGCTGGGTGGCGTTGCAAAGGAACTGCAGCCACGCGCCGAACATCCGCGGAAAGGTGATGACCAGCGGGACCACCCACAGGCCCGAGACCAGCGCTCCGCCCGCAACAAGCACGTGGCCCGTGAACATGAAACGTTCCCAGTTGGTATAGGCCCTGCGCCGCTCCGGGTCGCTTTCGGGAAAGAGTTCCCGGGACCAGCGGTCGTCCGGGATTTTCCCGGCGAAGGCCGCGAGCCTGCCTTTAACCAGGTCGTAGGGATACCGGTAGTTGATGATCGACCATTTCCACATGTTCCGCATGTCGAACTTCTGGGGCAGGATCACTTCCTGGTCGTCGGGATGGTGAAGCGTGTACTTGTGGTGCTCGGTGTGGCTCGCCCAGAAATGATGGTGGTTGTGCCAGCCGAGGAAGGAATAGACGCGGAGAAAGAAGCGGTTCAGCCACCGCGTCCGGAATACGGAATCATGGACCAGTTCATGGAAGCCGTTGACCAGGAAATGCCAGAAGTGTCCGTTGATGAACACCAGCAGGAGGGTGATGTACCACGGCCAGTTCAAAGAAGAGTAGATGGCGACACCCGCCCCCGCGGCGAGGACGGCGAGATAGCCCAGGGTCTGGACGAATCCGAGGAAATCGCTTCGTTTGTTGAGACTGGCCAACTGTTCCCGGGTCACGCGGCAGCGGTACCACTTTACCCGGTTCTTCGGGAGCGGTGCGTTGTACTCGGGCCCCTCGGTCAGTACTTCCTCTTCGGACAACGCGGTGTGGTCCGGACCTACGATTTCGTGGGTATCACCCGATCCGCTTGCTTCTTTGGCAGATTTGCTCACGATTCCATCCTGCCTGGATGATGTCGATGGGAACACGAATAAAGTAAGGTGGATCTCCAAAGACCGTCAAGGGCAAACGCGCCTCAGAAATTGGTCGAACAGCTCCGCCGGATCGCCTACTTCCTCGATTCTCCCTTGAGAAAGCGGTCGAACCAGTCCACCATCCATTCGAAGTATTCGAACCGGAAGACGTGGTTGCCGTCGGGCTGGTACACGCGGAAATGGTCGCCCGCGCCGGCCTCGCGGTATGCCGGCGCCACGACGCGTATGAGTTCGTCGACACCGCACTTCGGCATGTCCTCGTCCGAAGCGGGCGCCACCATCATGAAGGGACGCGGCGCGATGCAGTTCGCGACGATTTCAGGATGGTCGAAGTAACGAAGCATGTGGGGCACGTAGAAGTAAGCGCTGTGCCGGTACAGGTCGCCGCCCCGTATGACGCTCTCCATCTGGCCCACGCCGCCGCAGATGGGCACGCCCGTCGCCAGCCACGGGGCACAGGCCATGGCGTACCATGTAGCGTTGCCCCCCAGGGACATGCCGGTCATCCCCACCTTGTTTTTCCCGATCCGGTCCTGGACTTCGAGCACCCGGACGCCCCTGAGCGCTTCCTCCACCAGGAGACCCATCTGCGAAATGCCGTAGGCCAGCAGGTGTTTGAGTTCGATGTACCAGGAGACCTCGTTCGTGCCCCGGCCGTGGCAACCCTTGGGCGAGATGGCCAGGGTGACGTATCCCCTCCGCGCCAGTTCCCGTGCCCAGCCATACAGCGGCGGATCATTGGGACCGTCCTTGTAGTACCGTTCGAGGGCCATGCGCTCGGCCGATCCGCCCGTACCCGGAACGCAGACGACGCCCGGGAGGTGTTTCGCCGGGCTGTCCAGGGGCTCGATCAGGATGGCCGGTACCGTCTCCCCGTGGGAATTGGCGTATGACAGATTCGTGAGACGGATATCGTCTTCCACCCGGGAATCACCCAAGGTGAAATCGACCTGCCCGGGGATCTCTGCCATGCCGAAGAGTTCCAGCAGCTTTTCGCGGATCTTTTCGGGCGGAATCGATTCGGGATACCTGGGACGCAGCCCCTTGCGGTTATAAGTGGTCTCGAACGGCTTTTCCATTTTGTACCTCACCGGCCGGGCAGGCAGGGCGGCTTACCCTACACGGCATAGGGCGGGAACTCGTGGGTGTGGCTTTGTGCGGCTTCGTTGCTCAGTTTTCCGTCGCGCATGAAGTCCTTCTCCCGGCCCTGCTCCACAATCAGGTTATGTAACCGGTCCCGAAGGATCCGCGCTCTCGGATGATCATCGCTATAGAGGTTCCGGCACTCGAGCGGATCTTCCTGTAGATCGTAGTACTCGAACTGCCCCGTCCGGTAGTGCCAGATGAACTTCTCCCGGTGGTCGACAAGGTAATGTCCGAACTCGAGATGTTCCGCGTGCAGATGCTCCCGGTCCAGTCGGCGCGTCTCGTCCCGCACGAGCGGCATGAGCGAACGGCCGTCCATGCGGCCGGGCGCGGGCAGGCCGCACACGTCCAGCAGCGTGGGCATCAGGTCGGCTAGTCCCACGGTCGTTTCGGGGTATTGGACGCCGGCGGGGAAATCCAGCTGCGCGGGGAAATTCAGGACGAAGGGCACGCGGATCGAACCCTCGTAACCGTAGGACTTGGCCCAGTAATGGTGATCGCCCAGCATGTCGCCGTGGTCGCCGACGAAGGCGAAGACGAGATTGCGCAGCTGGAGCATGCGCCACATGTGATACGTGAACCGCGTGATCTGTGTGTCTACGTGATCGATGCAACCGTAGTATCCCGCCCGGGCCCGCCGGACGTCTTTAGTTGAGCGCGGGAGATACTCGGCTTCCGGGAAGGGGCCGTGGGCCTTGACGAAGGGCGTGCGTCCGCTCACGTAGCGGGACGGATCGCCAATCACCGGATCGGGCAGGTCGGGGTCGCCGGCGTATCGCTCGTAGAAGAAAGCCGGCGGATCCCAGGGCGGATGGGGCTTGCTGAAGGACAAGAAGAGAAAAAAGGGCGTGTCCCGGCCGTGGTCCCGGACGTGCTCGTCCATCACGCGTATGGCCTGGGTGGCCGTCCATGTCGTCACGTGGAATTCCTCGGGAAATACGCAGGGACGGGCCGTGTACCCATTGTTGGTCACGCCCGCGTTGAACAGGCCGAAATCGCCCCAGCCCTGTTCGGCAAGCCAGTCCAGGTAATCGTCGCGGAATCCGGGTGACAGGTACCGGCCTTCCTCGTGGGCGACGATGCGGTCGAAGCCGTAGGGGGCGTCCTGGGGATAGACATGCCTTTTCCCGATGCAGTAGGTCTTGTAACCGTTTCGCTGGAATACCCGGCAGAGCGTGTCCGGTTCGTCCCACGCCATCATGTCGTTGAAACCGACCATGCCGTGGGTGACCGGCCACTGCCCGCTGAAGAGCGTCCGGCGGGCGCCCACGCAGGAGGGAACCTCGGAGACCGCGCTGGGGAAGTAATGTCCGCTATGGGCGAGGGCGTCGATCCCGGGCGTGTGGACCACGGGGTGGCCCGCTATGCCCAGGGTGTCGCCGCGAAGCTGGTCGGCGCAGATGAGGACGACGTTGGGTCGGGCGTTACGTTTCATGCATTCCTTAGCCTTTTATATTCCCTGGTTTTCGCCGGACGTGATACCTCCGGTCCCATCGCCTGAACGGTAAAGGCTCCGTCGCCAGGACTGTGGAGCACTCAGGCGGACGGCGCCTTAGGAAGGAAGGACCCGCTGTCCCAGGACGATGTGATGGAACAGCGGTTTTGTCCGTTCCGGCAGCGCCTCGTACTGCTCCGGGGTCAGCGGCACGACATCATCCGGCCTGAAGCCCCGGTCGGCCGCATCGCGTTCGAAGTCCGACAGACCGGGAATAAGCGGGTTGAGGTTGAACCACCACGCCGCGTAACGGGCGATTACGGCCATGCGGGTCTCTTCGCTGTTGTTGTGTCCGTTTATATGCCAGGTCCGGCTGTCAAAGAGCAACACGCTTCCCGGTTCGCCTACGGCCTGGATTTCCGATGGATGGGTCGTTCCCGGCACCAGGCTGCTGTCTCCCGTCGGATTGTTGCCCGCCTTGTGGCTTCCCGGCACCAGTACGGTACCGCCGTTCTCTCTGGTGAAGGGCGTGAGCATCCATAGGCTGGTCAGCAGCAGCGGGGCGTCCGGATACGGCGCCGGGATGCGATAGTCGTAGCCCTGTCCGAAGGGCCAGTCGGAGTGTAGGCCTCCGCCTGGGTCGTCTGTCCGGGGATAACCGGGGTGGAGTATGACGCCCGTAGTCATGGATATGCGCACGTGCTTGCCGAAAAACGCTTCGGTTATGCCCATGATCCGGTCGTCGGACAGGTAGGGGGCGATCGCCTGGTCGTAGGCGATGATTCCTCGAACGCAGTGGCGGCCATTCGCCAGGTCCTCGGGCCGGCCGTCCGCCGTTGCGATCAAGCTGTCGCGGACCTTCACCACTTCGTCCGGGGGAATTACGCCGTCTACAACGCACCAGCCCTCGATCCTGATCCGCTTGACGAGATCTTCGACGGTTGACATGCCCGTTCCTTCCGCATAACGTGAATCCGGAGCGAGGTTTCAGAAGTTGGAGTGCGATGCAGGATCGATAGTCAAAACCCACGTCTTTGTAAAGGCCAATCTCACCGATGACCGGCACCTTCAGTCGGCCCCTTCTGGAGTTGATATGGTTTCATACCGTCCCCTGGGCCGCACAGGATTGAACGTTTCAACGCTGAGTATGGGATCCGGCGGGTACAATCGGCTGGGTCAGACCAGCGATCCTCCGCTCACCGAACCGGAAATGCACCGGCTCGTTCACGGGGTCCTGGACCTGGGCATAAACCTTTTCGATACGTCTCCGGGTTACCTTGAAGCCGAGGCGATACTCGGGCGGGCCTTTCAAGGCATTCCGCGCGACCGGTTCTACGTCGCCACCAGGGTCGTACTCTCGAAATTCGACGAGGAGCGCGGGCCGGTCCTGATGACCCCGGAGCATATTACGGATTCCATCGAGACCAGCCTGCGCCGTCTGGGAATAGACGCGATCGACGTGGCGTTGATCGCCGCGACCGAGACCGCCGATTTCGGCTATATGATCAACGAGCAGTTCCCCGTTCTGGAACGACTGTGCCAGCAAGGTAAAATCCGTTTCCTCGGATCCAGCGAGACCGCGTTGTCCGACGGCTCACATGCGTGGTTGCGGGCGGCGCTGCCAACCGGGAAGCTGGACGTCATCATGATCGCCTACAGCATGCTCAACCAGTCTGCGCGTCATTCGGTCTTCCCCTACTGCAGGGAGCACGACGTGGGGGTAATGAACATCTTCTCGGTGCGTAACATCTTCAAGGATCCGTCGCGTCTCAAGGAGACGATCGAAGAACTGCAGCGCCAGGAGCTTCTGGACGAATCCATCGATCCCAAGGCGCCATACGACTTCCTGCTCGAGGATCCGGAAATCGATACGTTGGTCGAAGCGGCCTATCGATTTGTAGTAAATACGGAAGGCGTCACGACCGCCGTGTGCAGCGCGGTTACCCTGGATAAGATCGAGCAGAACATCCACAGCATCGCCAGGGGGCCGCTCCCCGAGATGCACGTGAAACGCATTCGACAACTGTTCGGACACATCAGCGAACCCGTCGGGAACTAGATCCATCGCCGGTTGGCAGGGGTCCGGGTCGGCAGCGGCCCCGGACTAACGCCAGCCCTTTCGGCTTCCTTCCAGCCAGCGCGCCCTGTTCCTGTGGTTCGTCGGTATGCGCCTTGACGAAGAGCCAGTGGCGCCAGGCGGTCCTGCCGGGCGGCGAGGCGTTCATGAGAAACGTGCGGACGTCCGTGATCTTCATGGTCGGGAGAGTGGATTGCGTATGGTCGCAGGATCACTGTCATCGGAAATCTGATTTGGTGCGCACCCCCGAGCGCAGGACAGATCGGAATCAGCCGGAGGCACCATCCCTCAACTTTCGTTCGACGCTTTCCATCTTCTCTTCCAAGGTCTGCGCGCGGTCGGTTCGCGTACCCAGGCGGATGGTCGTGGAAATCCTCGGCGCGCCCATTTCGTGCACGGTCGCATGGCATTGCTTCACGGCCTCGAAAACCGCATCCCACTCGCCTTCGATATTTGTCCCGTAAGCATGCATGAAGGTCTTGAGCCCCGCCTTTCTCAGCACCCTTTCACAGGCCGTAACGTACGCTGAAACCGATACGCCGACCCCGATGGGCACCACGCACAGATCAACGATTACTTTCATGGTGTGCTTCCCTGTTTTCAACGCGCCCGCGGTCCCAGTATCTCTCCGAGCCGTGCGGCCACCAGGGCATCCTCGCCGGGTTCCATCATATAGGGCATGATGGACAGGCCGCGTCCCCCGCCCATTTCGATCCGGGGGTCGCCTTCAGACAACATGCGCGCGACTTCGTCCGGATCGATGCCGATTTCCGATGTATCCCAGTCCAAATGCAAAACCGGAGCCACGTTGGACCGGCCCGGTTGCCTGATCGTCGTTCGTATGGATGGAAAAGGCGCAACCGCATCGATAATGGTCTGAAGATATCCTTCCCATGCCTTCCATTCCGCTTCGTGATCTCTCGCCACCCACTGTTCCACGGCCGCGAGGAGTCCCATGATCTCCTCCTTGCCTGCCTTCATCGGGCGCGCGATGGAGTGGTGCGGTGCGCCGTTTGCGAACGCGGCCCACAGCAGTTCGCGCCGTCCCAGGACCAACCCCGAGGCTTGCGGGCCCCGGAGGCACTTGCCGCCGCTGTATGCCACGGCGTCCACGCCGTCCGCCAGGTACGGATTGGGTACATCCGGGCGTTCGGCGGCCGCGTCCACAAGAACGGGAACACCTTGATCATGGGCGATATGGACGATATCGGCCACGGTCATGGCGCCGTCGCCCGCCCGGTCGCCGAATATGGCGACCATGGCCGTCTGCTCGTTGAAGGCGGACCTGAAATGTTCCGGATCGTCTTCGGTCTCCACGAGAGAGATCCCTACCATGCGAATGGCGTGATCGTATACGTGACGGTGGGTCCTGAGCGTGACGACTTCGTTCTTCATTCCCGTGGTGTCCGGCAGCCTGGCGATCCGGTCCGGGTCGGTTCCCGCCACGCACGCGGCGGTCACCTGGCAAAGCGCGGCGGCACATCCGTTGGTCGCGAGCCCGAATTCCGTTTTCATAATTTCGCCGATGCGCCGGCCTACGCCGTCCATCAGTTCCTCGATATGCACGTACTTCCCGGACGCGTCGGCCATGGCCCGCCTGACTTCTGGCAGCATGACCGATCCGCTGTACATGGTCAGCGTACCCTTGCAGTTGATGAGGGGCCGAACGCCAATCCCTGCGTAAGTCGGATAATCCTGATCAGGCATCTGCAAGTTCCTCGTGAAGGTTCCGAATTCGTCCACCATGGCTGCTATAGGCCGCGCGGGCGCGTGGCGTCATGGTCTTGAAAGAGCATGGATTTCAGGACAATCTATCCCCTGCACGTGGTAGGTGTCTATCAGATTATCGTCGGGAACATGGTAATTTATTGCGATATAATTGAATTGTTGTAGATTTCAACTATTTCCGAATTCAAGTGGAATGCCGGATTTCTATCGAATCAGTTTCATTTCTATTGAAAGGACGGTTTTCGTGCGGATTTCAATTATACTGGCATTTGCGTTGGTCCTGGTCGCATGCAAGGGCGATCAGGGACCCCTGGGTCCGCGGGGCGATCAGGGCGTCCAGGGAGCCCAGGGCGTCCAGGGCGTCCAGGGCGTTCAAGGCGTACAGGGAACCCAGGGAGAGAAGGGCGATCAGGGCGATCAGGGTGATCCCGGCGAGACGCTCAACTGGGCGGATGTCATCGAGAACGGAAACCTGTCTGATTCCATCTACATCGTCGGCGTGATTACGGACGAGGGTTTCAGTCACGTCGGGACTGCGTTCAGTGCTTACTTCGAGGACAAGTTGTGGACGAACGCCCACGTGGTGGAGGCCGTCCTGGAGTACATTGGCACACCTGAAGTAAAGGCGTTGAATCCGAAACCGGTGGTTGCCCGTACCGGCACGCTGATAGGTGGAAATGAAACCTATCTCTGGACGCCATATGCCTTTCATCCGGAATACAATGGTTCAGCGCTGTCCGCGGACATCGCGCTGATCAGGATCAACGGCACGATCACCCATGCTAAGCCGGTTTTTCTGCCCAGGGGGTTTACCGACGATCTGCGTGTCGGGCAGCCGGTGGGGTCGCTTGGATTTCCTGGCCTTCCTCTGGTTTTCAACGCCATACTTCCCCTGGCCAGCTTCAAGGAAGGCACGATAAGTGCGCTCCGACCGTTTTATAACGCATCCTTTTTCAATTTCCCCGTAAACACCGGCCAGTTGGTCCACTACAACCTTGCGACCCGTGGTGGTACGAGCGGGAGCCCGGTCTTCGATCACCAGGGATATATCATCGCGATAAACCACGCGGGGATCAAACAAGTTATTCCTTTTCCCGACGAAGGTGAGGGAGAAGGCGAAGGTGAGGGCGAAGGTGAAGGTGAGGGAGAAGGTGAAGAAGAGGGAGAAGGTGAAGAAGAGGAAGAAGAGGAGGAAGAAGAGTACCTGGCGTCTATAGATACGCTCGACAACTTCGGAGTAAACATCTCGGCGGCGTGGGACCTGTTGGACTATTTGGCCAGCGTGGATGCCACCGTTTCTGTCGATGGACTGAACGACACCGACAGCGCCGTCGTTGATGCGCAGTCTTATCCACATGCCGAGTACCAGGCCTTCCCGAAGAACTGGAACGGGGAAATATCGCTTCCATAACCCGGTATACAGGGATGAATTGAGGTCTTTGGGTGTCGCTAAGAGCGCTAATGCTGACGGCGACGTTACTTGGGGTTGCATGCCAGGGAGAACGAGGTCCCGTCGGTCCGATCGGCGTACAGGGTTCACCAGGTGTGTCAGGTGTTCCGGGTCCCCAGGGGATCGCTGGGCCCCAGGGCGATCCGGGTATCCAGGGCGAACCCGGAATAGCGGGACCCCAGGGCGAACGCGGTGAAACCGGTCCCCAGGGAGAACGCGGTGAAACCGGTCCCCAGGGCGAACGCGGTGAAACAGGTGTCCAGGGCGAGCAGGGCGAACGCGGTGAAACCGGTCCGCAGGGCGAGCAGGGGGAACAGGGACCGGTCGGTCCGCAGGGCGAGCAGGGGGAACAGGGACTGGTCGGTCCCCAGGGCCAGACGCTGAACTGGGCGGACGTGATCGAGGATGGAAATCTCTACGACGCGGTTTACGCCGTCGGCATCATGATGGACGATGGCAATATCACAGTTGGAACGGCGTTCGGCGCTTACTACACAGACCGGCTTTGGACAAACGCGCATGTAGTGACAAGAATCGACGAGTTGATGGACGACGACAGGCTGCGTTTCCGAAATCCCAGACCTTTTGTCGCGAAGACGGGCACTTTGATCGGCGGTAATGAAACATACGCGTGGAACCGGCACTACACCCACCCGGACTACGATGGCACGGTCGAATCACCGGACCTGGCTATACTCGTCCTCAATGAAGGTCTGCCCCAGGATCTCCCATCATTGCTACCGCGTGAAATGACCGGCGAAATGCGTATCGGTCAACCGCTGGGTACACTCGGCTTCCCGGCTTATCCTCCCTTGCATAACGATGTTTTGCCGCTGGCTACGTTCCGGGAAGGCACGCTCAGTTCTCTGCGCCCGTTCTACGATGCGGCGTTTGACAGGGATCCCCAGAACACCGGCCGAGTCGTTCATTACAACATGTCGCTTGCCGGCGGGACGAGCGGCAGTCCGGTGTTTGACCACAACGGCTATATCGTGGCGGTGAATTATGCGGGTATTGTACGAGAAATCCTGGACGACGAGGAGGTTATTGGCGGGGTCGAAACCCACGAAGACTACGGGATCCACGTGCTCGCCGTGTGGGAATTCATCGACTGGCTGGAAAGCGCCGACGGGACCGCAACCATCGCGGAAAGCAGATCAGTGGGGTATGGCTGGATTGCCGGATTGCAGTTGGCCCCTGATGGATTATACCAGCCCTTCCCCTCCGATTGGAACGGTGAGATAGTCATACCGTGACCCGAAGCGAAACCGGGTCGGGCGCCTGGCCTTTCCGGCGCCTGGCCTTTCCTGGTGCCTGGCCTTTCCTGGTGCCTGGCCTTGTCTTCCCGGGATGAACGTTCTCCCTTCAAGACCGGATTATTGATATACCCGATGAACCGAACGCTTCCCATTGTGCTGCAGGGTTTCATCTGCGTTTTTGTCGTACTGTTGCTCCAATCGCCCGGTACGACGGCAGGTTTGATTCTGAAGGGTTTCGCCGGGTTGTGCGTCCTCGTACTGCTCAAGGTCGCTTACAACAAGATGGTGCTGCCCGGCACGCTGCTGGGTACGTTCTTCTGCGGCCTGGCCTGGTGGTTCGCTCCTGGTTGGCCCATGTACCTCTTCATTGCGCTGTTCCTGGGAAACCTGTTCGTCACCTGCAAGACGGCGGAAGCGTTCTATGGACGGCACGGTTGACGAAGGTTCAGAATAGGCATGACAGCCCCGCGTAGGATTCGTATACTCGTTCGGTCTGGCAATCAGAAAGGAAGTCGGCCACGAAGGATCGGCTCAAAGGATTTGCACGAGGGGTCAGCATGAAGGATCAGTATTTTCCGGATGGTGTGTGTTGATTAAAACGGGAGGGATTTCCATGATTCGAGTTTTTGTTTTTGCGGTCGCGGCCGCAGCCACTTTCCTGGCATATGGCGCGGCGGAGGCACAACGGAACTGGGATGAGGTCGTAGTCGAAGCCCATCCCGTTGTCGGCAACATCCATATGTTGACGGGCAGCGGAGGCAACATCGGTGTGTCGGTCGGGGAAGACGGCATCTTGATCGTCGACGATCAGTATGCGCCGCTGGCCGATAAGATCAAGTCGGCCCTTCGAGGTTTGCACGCGGGGCCCCTCAAGTTCGTCCTGAACACCCATTTTCACGGCGATCATGTGGGCGGCAATCCGATCTTCGGCCTGGAGGCGACCATAATCGCCCATACCAACGTCCGAAAAAGGGTCTCCACGCCAGTGCAACGGGGTGACCAGACTATTCCCGCGATGGTGGAGGAAGGCTGGCCGGTAATCACCTTCGACGAGGAGGTGTCGGTCCATTTCAACGGGGAAGAGATCAAGCTGGTGCACATTCCCGAAGGGCACACGGATACCGACAGTTACGTTTATTTCACGGGTTCGGACGTGGTGCACATGGGAGATACTTTCTTCAACGGGCGCTTCCCTTATGTTGACCTGGGTAGTGGCGGTACGGTAGGCGGATTGATCGAAAACATCGCCCACGTGCTGTCGGTGATCGGACCGGACACCCGCGTCATCCCGGGACACGGCGACCTGGGGGACCGGGCGGCCCTGCAGTCCTACCACGATATGCTCGTCGCGACCACGGATGCCGTCCGTGCGATGATAGCGGAGGGAAAGACGCTCGACGAGATCAAGGCGGCGGGTCTGCCGGATGAATGGACCGGATACGCAGGTGATTTTGTCCCGGAGGCACGTTGGATCGAGACGATCTATAACAGTTACAGTACGAAGGAATAACGCGCGACACACCGGCCGGCCCGGATCCTGCGAAGGATTTACGGGCGATACAAGGGCCGGCCCGGATCCTGCGAAGGATTTACGGGCGATACAAGGGCCGACCCAGCGCCGGCCGACCAGCCGGGTTTGCGCGAAACGGTGGAAAAGAAGGGCATCAAGGGAGGTGTTCCATGCAAATCATCGATGCGCATCAGCATCTCTGGGATACGGCCGACCTAAGATATCCCTGGCTGGAAGGATTCGACGCCCTGGGTCAGCGATACGGACCGGAAGACTATCGCGCCGCGTTCGAGGGCATCGATGTAATCAGGTCCGTTCATATTGAAGCGGATCCCGCGCCTGGTGCGGAAGTGGCCGAGGTCGACCGGCTCGTGCGTATAGCCGCCGGGGACGGCATGATCGGCGCTATAGTCGCTACGGCGCCTCTGGAATCGGAAGGCCGCGAGGGGACCCTGGAGCGGCTTGCCGCAGAGTATCCCATGGTGGTCGGTGTCCGGCGTATGGCGTGGCACCACGAAGATCCCGGATTTTACACCTGGCCGTCCCTGATCGAAGGCGTCAGGGCACTGCCAGGGTACGGATACACCTTCGAACTGTGTGCCAACGTCACGCAACTCGACGCCGCGGTTACCCTGGTTCGAGCGACACCCGATGTCACCCACGCCATCAATCACTGCGGGGGGCCGGATATCGCGGGGGATGGATTCGCGCCCTGGGCAGCCTACATGAACCAATTGGCGGAGTTTCCCAACACGGTCTGCAAGATCTCGGGACTGGTCACGCGAGCGAAGGAAAACTGGACCGGCGACGACCTGAGGCCCTACATCGATCACCTGATCGAAATCTTCGGTTTCGACCGGGTGATGTACGGCAGCGACTGGCCGGTCTGCACGCTCGCGGCATCGTACCAGGCGTGGTTCGACACGCTCGTGGACGCGGTGAAGGGCATTACCGACGAAGAGAGAAGCAAGTTGTTTCACGACAACGCCAAAGCCTTTTATCGCTTGGGGTGAATCTAGACGGTGGATGACAGGAGCCTTGCGGAATGTCTGTGGTGACGGAGCCTGGTACCGGAACCGAACTGCTGCAACCGGAAGTCAGGGAACGGGAATGGGTGCGCGTTCCAGGTTCAGGCAACGAGCGTACCGTGAACAATGGCCGCAACACCGGAAACGGCGGCGGTGACGGGGAGGGAGGCGGTGGTGACGGACCAACCGGCTCACCCTCCATCGAACCGACCGGAATTGGAGCCGACGTGCTGGGCATGCTGGTGTTTATCGCCAGCGAAGCCGTTCTCTTCCTGACCCTGACCGTAACATTCGCCCTGGCGCGGGCATCCTATCCTGAATGGCCCCCGGCGGACCAGCCCAGGCTCCCTTTGACGGTGTCTGTCATCAATACCCTGGTCCTGCTGGGCAGCGGCGCCGCCATGGCCGGCGCGTTACGATTCATACGACGCGGGCGGCTGCGGTCGTCCGGCCGTATGTTGACCGCGGCCACGTTGCTCGGCATCCTGTTCCTCGTGGTACAGGGGGTGGAATGGGTACGATTGATCGAATTCGGCCTGACCGTCACCGAAAACCTGTACGGCGCCGTCTTTTACGTTTTGATCGGCACCCACGCTTTGCACGCGTTCATCGCCGTGCTCGGGCTGCTCTGCCTGGTGCGTCGATTCAGCCGGGGAGCGTACACCCTGGAAGACCATGACGGCCTGGTCATGGGCGGCATGTTCTGGGGCTTCGTCGTGCTCGTCTGGCCGGGTATTTTCGTATTCGTCTACCTGTTGTGACCCTGGCCCTTACGCGGGGACTAAACAGCCGATTCGCCGATAGGTTTCAAGTCGAAATGAACACTCCAGGTCATTCCTGTTCAGTAACGGCCCATCCCTTCGTCGGGCCAGGCATACGCATCCACTGATCATCTATGTACACGGAAAACGGTGCAATCATGACCTCCTCTTACGGTTCCGCAGTCCGGCGCGCGGCGCAAGCGTTGAGCGCCCAGGGCAAGGACGCCAACCAGATCGCGAAGATTGTGTACGACCGGGATCCCGATGGATACAACTACGGTATCGGCATCGTAGTGGACGGCAGGGGCCGGGCGTGGCCGACCTCCGAAACGCTGCTGAAACATGCCAGGGTTGAAATCGGCAACAGCCTGCTCGGAGAATACATGAGCACGGCTTCCCTCTCCGCTCCGTTGAAGGAGGCCGTGTTGCGATGGCAACGCATCCCCGAGGAATACTGGGATCGCTTCTCGCTGTCGATCCCCTCGGACGCGGGTACCGGTGCGGTGAAAACGGCTGTCGAGATGGCCTTGCAACTGTACCCGTATCTCCAGGCGATCGGTGTGGAAGAACTATCCTGGCCCGCATACAAGGCCATCGCCCGGATAAGCAGGATCTCGTGCCGCGAGTTTCCCATCGGCGAGATGATGGATGGCCCGGACCTGCTGCGGATCTACCAGGCGGGTCCGATGAACACGACCGGCCGCGTTCAGTCCCGGGAGACCATGGAAGGGCGGGCCGAGGCCGCTAAAGGACACCCCGTTCTGCTGGACCGGGCCTATTCGGGGTTCGAGTACGCCCATGCGCTCGGTACCCTCGGCTACGACGCGATCATGACGATGAGTTACAACGACCAGATCCGGCCCTTCATCGAGCACGACGTGCCCTTCTGGGTGTCCGTCAGCCCGACCAAGGCCTTCGGCACCTTCGCGCTGCGCCCGTGCGGGATGTTGCTGGCGTACATGCCCGGCGAGTCCCGGTCGGAGGAAGTGGACGCCCTCGCCAATACGGTGACGCGCGCCCGGGGTTCGTCCTTCGAACATCCCGTTACGCGGGCCTTTGTATCGGCATTGGTCCACGACCTGGAAGCCCTGGAACTTGAACACGCCGACATTCTGCGGCGCGTTGCCGCGGCGGAGCATACCTGGAAGGAAAGATCCGCCGGAACAACGCTCGCCGAGTTGTTTACGGACCGCTATGCCGGCCTGTTCCGCAATCCACGCGTCGGAGACGAGGCCCAGGCGGCGATCTACGGCGCCCACCTCTATCCGGTGTTTACGCCGGGGCGCTGCCGCCTCAACATCACCGGCCTTCCGGATGACCGGGATGTCGCCCGGGAGCATGTTGCGGTTTTCGCCAGGTACTGCCGGGGATAGTCCATGGCCTTTTCCCCGATTAATCTTGAAACAAACCGCTCGAGGATGTAATTTCTACGATCTGTACAATCGACAGAACCCGCTCACCCGCAAGCCCCGGTTTCAGCAGCATCCGATCAGAAAGGACATCCTTGCATGGCACAGGTCAGCATCGTCAGACACAATCCCATCGCCATTTTTTCCAATCCCACGGAAGTACTCGTCAGGGACGACCATAACCAGGTCTTCCGCCTGATCGAGCCGAGTGGCAACGTGGGCACGCAGTATCCGAACGACATCGGTTCCGAGTGGTTCGGCACCATAGAGAACCTGAACAAGAACCTGGAGACCTGCGGCGTGAGCTGGTCGGACGTCTATAAGACAGACGTTCTGTGGACCACGCCCTCGAGCGACAGGGACGCCTGTGACCGGATGAAGGACGACTACAACGCCATTTACGCACCGATGATAGACGCTGTGACCGGCGGGCCGCTCCGGTCCAATCGCATGGCGCGTTTCACGCACCCGGAGGGCTTCCCGGATCCCGTGGCGCTGTTCGAGGTCCAGATCAAGGCCGCCCGCGGCGAGAACGTAACCATTGGAGACGGCGTGATCGACTATGGATACTGGCGGGACCATCAACCGAGCGGGGCGTCGGTCATGCACACCCGCAACGGAGCGGTCGTTGCATCCCTGGGGTCCGACCTGGCGGAGGAAACGGCCTTCGTGCTGGACGAACACTACGAGAAGCCCCTTGCCGAGGCCGGCGTCGATTTCAGGAAGCAGACGGTCTGGATGGAAATCCTTGTGGCCGTTGACGATGCGCCCGAAAAAACCTGGGAGAGGATCGAGACGGTAAGGCGGGTCTTCGAGGAATACTACGGCGACGACCGGCCAGCCGGGCTGATCTATCCGGTCTCCCGTATCCCGAACCTGGACGGCATTGTCGAACCTCAGCCCCGCGTGGTCTCAGGCGACGTGAATATCACGCGCTCCGGCGTACTGGAGGACGGTTTCAGCACGTGGAACTCGATCCGGTACGGCGGCGTGTCCGAAGTCATGTCCAGCGCCGTGGGCGGCGACGATGCGGCCCGCCAGCTTTCCACGCTGGATGCGCGCATCAGGGAGGCGGGCGGAAACGGGCTTAAAGAGGACGGCATATTCAACAACGCCTACGTGGTCGCCGGCGAGGATTCCAAAGCGAACAGGGCCTGGATACAGGAATTCAACGCGTCGTTCAGCGCGTGGTACGAAGGCACGGCGCCGGCGGGCCGCACCGCCCAGTTCATCGGCGGCGTTCAACAGGCGACCTACCGGTCAGGCATTTCGAACCGCGCCATTTTCGCCGGATAACGAGGGAATGGACTGGTTCGGCATAGCGGCACAGACCCGGTCAATACCCGTGAGGTGCGTGTGATTCCAGGCCTCCTTCTGTGCATTCTCCTGCTCATTATTCCGGTCCTTCAATTCGCACAAGACGATCCGGCCCATCCAGGGGCTGCAAAGCAGCCTGTCAATGCGGTCGGCAAGACTATGCCTCCGGATGCGGCGCCCCTCGCGCGGCAGGTTTTCTCCTTTCACCTGCCCGAGCCCACCACGCTCGATATCGGGATTGCCGTCTACGAGGCCACCGGTGCGGTGTTTTCCTTCGAAGGCCTTACCCGGCTAGACCACAATAACGAGTTGCTGCCGGCCGCGGCCGATCGATGGGAGCCAACTCCCGGCGGAACGCGCTGGACCTTCCATCTGCGCAGGGGCGCGAAGTGGAGCGACGGCAGACCCGTCACCGCGCACGATTTCGAATATGCCTTCAAGCGGATGGTCGATCCGGCCAGCGCGAACAGAAACGCGTCCTTTTATTACGAGATAGAAGGGGCTAAAGCCTTCAACCAGGGATTGACCCGGCAGGCGGATTCCGTCGGCGTGAAGGCCATCGATGACTACACGCTGGAAATTCGAACCACGCTGCCCTGTCCCTATCTTCCCTACATCGCCTCCTTCCCCACCTCCGTCCCGGTCCCCCGCTGGCAAGTGGAGAAATACGGCCCCGCCTGGTCCGAGGCCGGCCGGTTCGTGACCAACTCCACCTTCAAGCTGGATTCGTGGGATCACGGTTCCCGCTTCGAATTCGTGCTGGACCCCAACTACAACGGTCCACACAAAGGGTACGTGGAACGGATCGTCGGCAAGTTCCTGGATACCCGAATGATGGCCGGCGGCACGCTGTCCTACGAAAACGACGAGATCGACATGCAGGACGTAACCCCCATCGATCTTCCCCGCGTCAGGAGACATCCTAGGCTATCGGGTGAACTGGACGTCAGCAAGGATTTCATGACCCATTTCCTCTTCTTCAACGCGGACTATGCACCTTTTGGCAATCTGAAGGTGCGCCAGGCGATCAGCCACGCGATCGACCGGCAGGCTATCTGCAGGGTGCTTCTTCAGGACCTGGGCGAGCCCGCCTATTCCATGCTTCCGCCTGGGTTTCCCGGCTACGCCGGCGGCAAGTACAGGGACATCCAGCGATTCGATCCGGACCTGGCCAGACTGCGGCTGCGGGAGGCGGGTTACCCGGAGGGACGCGGGTTTCCCCGGATCGAGATGTGGATCAATAACATGGCCAGGCAACAGGTCGGTCAGGCCATTCAGGAGATGCTCAAGACCCACCTGGGCATCGACATGTCTATACGTGTCGTCGAGAACATCTCCTACCGGACCGCCCAGTACCAGCGAAAGATCCCCTTCAGCCTGATTCAGTATCATTACGACTACCCGGATCCCAACAACATGCTCGCCATGGTCTGGCGGTCCCAGCCGGCCGGATACAGCCGCCATCCCTGGGTAAACGCGGCATTCGACCGCCTCGTGGACGAAGCGGCTTCGGAAATGGACGTAGCCAGGCGATTCCGCCTCTACGACGAGGCGCAGCGGATCCTCTCCGAGGACGCAGGCGCCGTATTCCTGTATTACGGCAAGAAGGCTTCACTGCGTAAACCCTGGCTCAAGGGCATCAAGCGGGACCGTGACGGCGAATACCCCTTCTGGGGCAACAACACGGGCTATTTCGATATCTATATCGGAGAAGGCGGGCGGTAGTGGCACAGACCCTGCCGCCGAGACCATTTCGGTTTGACAATACCCGAGGTGTGGGTACATTCAGGGAGATGCGTCGGGTCCAGGGATCCAGGGGATGGACGGGTCGCACCCGGACCGGTACGATTCTTCGTCACCATCTCGAAAATCGGAATCGTTCAGGCAACACCATGCGCGGCCACACCAGTCGGCCGCCAGGATTTACCGTACCAGTTGTCTGAGATTTACCATATCAGTTGGCAGAAAGGACATTCGATGAAAGCGGGACAGGTGGTCGCTCAGGAACGCATCGAAATCGTGGAATCCGAACGGCCGGACCTTGCGCTGGAACGCACCAATCCGGACGCGCTCAGGGACATGGTGCTCGTGCGAACCGTAAACGCCGCCATTTGCGGTAGCGACCATCCGTTGTTTACGGGCCCGGCAAACTATCCCGCGGCCCCGGGCGTATCCCTGCATGAGAGTATAGGCGTCATCGAGAAATCGTGGGCGCGTGGATGCCGGGAAGGCGACCTCGTCCTGGCCCTGCCATCCGGCTCGAGCGCCATGGCCGAGTATTTCCTTGGATTCGGCGCGTCCGTGACCCCCCTGCCGGAGGATGTGCCCCAGGAACAGTCGCTGATGGCCCAGCCCCTGGGTACCGTGATATATTGCCTGCGTAAACTGGGCCACTGGTTCAACGCGGAAGTCGCTATAGTCGGCCAGGGTCCCATGGGTCTGCTCTTCACGGCCATGATGTGGAACCTCGGCGCTGCACGGATCATCGGTATAGACCAGCACGACAACCGGCTTGCCGCCGCGAAGGAGATGGGGGCGACCCACACCGTGAACACGGCGAGTACCGATCCGGTGGAGGCCGTGAACGAGATCACCGATGGGCGCATGGCAGACGCGGTGATCGAAGTCGTGGGCGTTGAGGAGACCTTCAACCTGTGCGTCAGTCTGGCCAGGCAGGATGCGCGGTTCATCAACTTCGGCGTGCCCAAGACATCGCGGTACACGGTCGACATGATGGAACTTTTTCGAAAGAACCTGCAACTGACGACTTCCGTGGGACCGGATATGCATATCGACTTTGCCAGCGCCATGCGCATGATTGGCGAGGGCCGCGTCGACGTTTCGCCAATGATCTCTCATAAACTGCCTTTCGCCAGGGTCCAGGAAGGCTTCGAAATGGCCACGAAACGCAAGGGCGAGTGTATCAAGATCGTGGTGGATTTCGAGGAAAAGGGCCTGGGAAGGTAGTCCAGCGAAAGTTTACCGGACTGTGCGTGGGCTGTTCATGGCGCACTGGAGACGCTTGGAGGTACGACGTCATGCGTAAGAATACGGGTACGGCGGCAAAGGCCGTTGCGGTTTGTTTGTTCGCCTCCCAGATCGCCTGCGGCGGCGGCGAAACGACGGAAGATCCATGGAACAAGGTACAGGCGATCCTGGCTGAATCGAGGGATACGGTCGTGCTCGATGGTACCGAGAAGGCGGCGCTGAAATACGCGGGGACGGACGAACCGGAGTTCGGCGACTGGATGGTACGCCACGCCCTGTCCGATCCCGAAAACTTCAATCCCTACACGTCGAGCGACCAGGGCGCCACGCAGGTTCACACCTATGTCTTCGAGTCCCTGTTGGAGCCGGACTACGATCCGCCCTACACCCAGCGTGGATATATCGCGGTGGACTATCCGTCCGTATCGGAAGACAAGCTCACCTATACCTTCCGTCTGCGCGAGAACGCCCATTTCGCGGACGGCGTTCACTTGACGGCGGATGACGTGCTCTTCAGCATCAAGACCATCCTGACCCCGACCGTGCGGGCGCCGCACCTGCGAAACTATTATGCGTCGATCGTAAACGTCAGGAAACTTGGCGATTACGAGATCAGTTTCGAATGCAGGGAACCCTACATCCTGAACGATCTCTTCCTCGGCGGCTTCGATATCCTTCCGCGTCACTTCTACGATCCGGACGGCCTGCTCGATCCGGTGACGATCGGGAGCCTCATCGACGGAAGCTGGGAAGCGGGTGGACACGCGGACCGGGTACGGCAATTCGGCGAACGGTTCAACCAGGATTTCAACCGCCGCATGCTTGGTTCGGGGCCCTACGGCGTGGCGGACTGGGAGAATGACGTGCTCACCGGACAGCGGGTCGTACTCAGCCGGAACGAGAACTACTGGGGCCGGGAAGTGGACGGGCTCCCCCCCGCGGGTAATGTGGACAAGGTAGTCTTCAAGATTATAAACAACCTGGACGCCGCTTTCATCGAACTGACCAACGGCAACCTCGATCTCCACGGGATGAAGCCCCTCGAGTTCAAGGAGAAGAGCTGGTCCCCCGACTTCACAGACCGTTTCATGAAGGGCATTCAGTACGCGGGAGGCTACACGTATATCGGGTGGAACAACGACCATCCCATATTCCGGGACCGGCGGGTCCGCCAGGCGATGACCCACCTTACAGATCGTGAATCCATGGTGCGCAACCTGCTCTTCGGACTCGCGGAGACGGTCGAAAGTCCCATACACAAGTTCCGGCCCGAGTACAATCACGACCTGCAACCCTACGCTTTCGACCCGGACCTGGCCCTGTCTCTCCTGAACGAGGCAGGATGGTCGGATTCGGACAACGACGGGATTCTCGACAAGGAGATCGACGGCAAAAGGATTCCCTTCCGCTTCGAGTTTCTCGTCAATTCGGGAAACCAGCTCAGGAAGGACATCGCGCTTACGCTTCAGAGCGCCCTGGAAGACCTCGGCATCGACTGCCAGGTACGCGAACTGGACTGGTCGATATTCCTCGAAAGGGTAAAGGACAAGGACTTCGCTGCCGTGACGCTCGGCTGGAGCGGCGGTACGGGTCTGCGTTTCCCGCCGGATGCCTACCAGATCTGGCATTCGTCGCAGATCGAAGGGAACGGATCGAACTTCGTCAGTTTCAGGAACGAGGAATCCGATGGGATCCTCGAAGTCTACCGGACGGATTTCGACATGGACCGGCGGATTGAATTATATCGGCGTTTCCAGGAAATCCTCCACGAGGAACAACCCTATACCTTTCTATGGAAATCGCGCGTCGCCAGTGCATACAGCCGGCGCTTTCATGGCGTAAACTGGTATCCGGCCGGCGCCGTGAACCAGGAATGGTGGGTAGAGCCCACCGACCGGATGTATCAGTAATCGCACGTTCCAGCACCTGTCCGCACCCGTGATGACGCGCGCAACCGACCATGATCCAGGCCAGGATCATAGGCACCTATGCTCGGTTACATCCTTCAACGCTCACTGCTCATGGTCCCCACGCTCGTCGGGATCACGGTGATATCCTTCTTCATTATGCACCTCGCTCCAGGCGATCCCGTGGACCTGTTCCTCGGCGGTGTGGCCGGCGGCGAGGGACTCGCTTCCGACCGCCAGCAGGATATCGAGAAGACACGGCAGGAACTGCGCAGGCAACTGGGCCTGGACCAGCCTGTCCACGTACAGTACTTCAACTGGGTCACTTCGCTTTTCCTGAAAGTCGAATCCATCAGTACCTTCGATCGCAGCGCAATGCGGGCGGACCGGTTGCTGGAACGGCTCGAGGCGTCGGAACGCCGGGCGCTGGCGGGACTGGACAGAGCGGACCAGAAAGAACGGTTCCTTGTCCTTGTGCGGGAATTGGCGCCAGCGGATGCAAGCGAACTGGAACGATCTTCTTTCTGGGAAGGGAGGACCTTCAGCGCCGAGGGCAACTACACCTACAGGGGCGCGGGTATAGAACTCGCCAAACTCGCCGGATACCGCTTCGTCACGTTGGATTTCGGCCGTTCTTTCAAAGATAACCAGCCCGTCATCGGCCGGATCATGGAGCGGCTGCCCGTAACCCTCGAGATCAACATCATCGCCGTCATAATCGCCTATCTGGTCGGCCTGCCCCTCGGTGTCTGGCTTGCGGTAAAGCAGAATACCCTCACGGACAGGGCACTGACGTCCGGCACTTTCGTCCTCTGGTCCATGCCCTCTTTCTGGGTGGGCATGCTGCTGATCATATTCCTGTGCAACCGGGAGTTTTTCTACTGGTTTCCGGCATCGGGCATACAGTCGCTCGAAGCCTCCGGCGACTGGAGTGCCTGGCGGATCCTCACGGATCACATGTACCACATGTTCCTGCCCGTACTGGCCTCCGCCTATATCAGTTTCGCGACGATTTCGCGGTTCATGCGGACGAGCATGCTGGAGAACCTGCGCCAGGATTACGTGCGGACCGCCCGAGCCAAGGGATTGTCGGAAAAAGTCGTCATCCTGCGCCACGTGTACCGCAATTCCCTGATACCGATCGTGACCACGTCCGCCGGGTTGCTTCCGGCCATGATCGCGGGGTCCGTATTCATCGAAACGATATTCACCATACCCGGTATGGGGCTGCTCGGATTCGAGTCGGTGCTGAACAGGGACTATCCCATGGTCATGGCGATATTCACCATCGGATCCCTGCTTTCGCTCCTGGGCATCCTGGTGGCGGACATACTGCTCAAAGTGGTCGATCCAAGAATCACTTTCGACCAGTTGCAGGGTTAGGAGATCGGCAGTGGGATCGAACCCGGACATAAAAAAGGAAATAGCGGCCGAAAACGGCATGCCCTTCGACGCGGTAGAGAATGAAAGCGGCGAAAGCTTCTGGCGGTTGACGCGCAAGGAGTTCCGCAAGAACCGTCCGGCACTGTACAGTCTATATGTCCTCGCGGCCATGGCCACAGTCGCGCTTACTGCCGACCTGATCGCCGGCAACAAGCCGTATTACATGGTGTACGAGGGAGAAACCTACTTCCCTGCGTTTCGCCAATACGCGGTGTATACCGGCCTGATGGACTGGCCAGAGGAATTGAGGACGCGGAAGAACTTCAAGCGGTACGCCTACAGCGACGCGGTGTTTCCCATCATCCCCTACGCGCCGGACGAGATCCAACTCGGCGAAAGCTACGAACGGCCGGGAGGCGCACATCTCTTTGGCACGGACCGCCTTGGCCGTGACGTGCTGGCCGGACTCATTCACGGCACGCGGTACTCGCTGACCATCGGGCTGGTTTCGGTGGGCATTTCCCTGCTCATCGGCGTGGGACTCGGCGCGCTGGCGGGATTCCTCGGCGGGTGGACGGATCTGTTTCTGTCCCGGGTGTTCGAACTATGGGCGGCGATACCTCCCTTCTTCCTGATCATCACCGCGGCGGCCTTCTTCCCGCCGAGTCTCTTCTGGATCATGATCATCATCGGATTCACGGGATGGGTGGGCATCGCCCGGTTGACCCGGTCCCAGTTCCTCCAGATCCGGGCCTTCGACTACATCGCGGCCGCACGGGCCCTGGGCTGTTCGAATCTGCGCATCATGGCGGTGCACGTCCTGCCCAACGCCATCGCGCCCGTGCTGATTCCCGCGGCTTTCGGCGTGGCCGGCGCCATCCTGGCCGAATCGGGACTGAGCTTCCTGGGCATCGGCGTACCCGCCGAAGTCATCACATGGGGATCGCTGCTGGCCGGCGCGCGCAGCAATATCGCGGCCTGGTGGCTGGTGATCGTGCCCGGATTCGCCATTTTCATCACGGTAACCCTGTACAACCTGCTGGGAGACGGATTGCGCGACGCCCTCGACCCGAGGCAGCGCGAAGCCGCATAGGAGTAGCATGCCGAATACAATCCTGCGCGTCTGCGACCTGAAGACTTACTTCGACACCGAGAGCGGCGTGGTACGTGCCGTCGACGGCGTCAGCTTCGAGGTGGAGGCCGGCAGGACGCTGGGCATCGTGGGAGAGTCCGGATGCGGCAAAAGCATGACCGCCTATTCAATCCTGGGCTTGATCCCGCAACCTCCCGGCCGCATCGCCGGTGGCGAGGTGTTTTTCGAGGACAGGGACCTGCTGCAACTCACTTCCCGCCAGATCCGGGAGATTCGAGGCAACGACATCGCCATGATCTTCCAGGAACCGATGACTTCCCTGAATCCCGTATTCACCGTCGGCGAACAGATCGCCGAAGCTATCCGCCTTCACCGGGGCGCCGACCGGAAGGAGGCCTGGCGGCGGGCCGTAGAGCTGTTGGACCTGGTCGACATCCCGCTGGCGGAAGAACGGGCCGGAAGCTATCCCCACGAACTCAGTGGAGGCATGCGCCAGCGCGCGATGATCGCCATGGCCATCTCCTGCGATCCCAAGCTATTGATCGCCGACGAACCGACGACGGCGCTGGACGTTACGATTCAGGCACAGATTCTCGATGTGCTGCGTCGTCTGCAGGAAGAACTGGGCATGGGACTGATGCTGATTACCCATGACCTGGGCATCGTGGCCGAGATGGCGCACGAGGTACTGGTCATGTACGCGGGCCAGGTCGTGGAACAGGCCGACGTCAAAACGTTATTTGGCAGTCCCCGCCATCCATACACCCGCGGGTTGCTCGCGTCCGTGCCGACCATGAGCTCGGGTACAGAGGAACTTTCGACCATCGAGGGCACGGTACCCGACCCCGTGCGCTTCCCTGCCGGATGCCGTTTCGCGCCGCGCTGCGATTTCGCGGCGGAAGCCTGCGACCGGCCGCAGGCGCTACTGGACGTGGAGGGCCGCCACGTGGTCCGTTGCGGCGAATGGCAGCGGGTTTCGCAGAAGGATATGGCCTGACCGAGTGTGGAAGATGACGGAATGTGGGAAATGACGGAGTGTGGGAAATGACGGAATCGACTGACCTGTTGTTAAAGGTACAGGGTCTGAAGAAACACTTCCCCGTGGGAGGCGGACTGCTGCGGCGTCGCCGGACGGTGATTAAGGCCGTAGACGGCGTCGATCTTTCGCTTCAGCGAGGCGAAACGCTGGGGCTGGTGGGTGAGAGCGGGTGCGGCAAGACCACGATAGGGCGGGCCATTATGCGCCTGATTCATCCGTCCGCGGGAACCGCCACCTTCCATACCGCACTCGAGGACGGTCAGGAAAGAAGGCCGCACGAAGTTTTTACCATGAAGAAAGGCGATCTCCGGCGGCTGCGACGCCAGATGCAGATCGTATTCCAGGACCCCTACGGCTCCCTCAACCCCCGTATGACCGTGGGTTCCCTGCTCCGGGAACCGCTTACCGTTCATGGATTGAGTACGCGGGGAGAAGCTGGAGACCGCGTGGCCGACCTGCTCGAAACGGTGGGCCTGAATCCCGCGCACGCACGCCGATATCCCCATGAGTTCAGCGGCGGCCAGCGACAACGCATCGGCATCGCCCGCGCCCTGGCCGTCCGGCCCGAACTGATCATTGCCGACGAGCCGGTCTCGGCGCTGGACGTATCGATCCAGGCACAGATCATCAACCTGCTCAAGGTGCTGCAGGAACGGTTCCGGCTCAGCTATCTCTTCATATCCCACGACCTTCGCGTGGTGCGGCATATCAGCGACCGGGTGGCCGTCATGTATCTCGGCAAAATCGTGGAAACGGCCACAAGAGATCAGCTCTACGCGAAACCGCTTCACCCCTACACTACGGCCCTGCTCTCGGCCGTGCCCCTGCCCGATCCCACGCTGGAACGCGACCGGACCATCCTCAAGGGCGACGTGCCCAACCCGGCGGCCATTCCCCCGGGGTGTCCCTTCCATCCCCGGTGCCCCCTGGCGGAAGCCCGATGCAAGACCGAAGTCCCCGCGCTGGAAGACAAGGGTAACGGCCACAGGGCGGCGTGCCACCTGATCTGACGACCGGGTCTGATGACTTGGTCCGATGGTCTGGTCAGGTGCCTGTCTGGTCCGGCGGAACGTGCATCTTAGCTCGCAGCACTCGCATCTCTTCCCGGAAATTCGCCGCCAGCGATTGTTTCGTTTCTTCCGGAAGGAAGCTGAAGTGCACCCCGTTCAGCAGGATCTCGTCAATGGTGTCCGCGGAAAACCTGCAGGGGTCTGCCAGCAGCGCCAGTTCCTCGGTCAGCGTGGTATTGAACAGCGGAGGATCGTCCGAGTTGACAGTGACGATTACTCCCGCCTCGTGGAGTGCTTTCATGGGATGGGAAGCTGCATCGGGATAGATTCCCAGGCTGATGTTACTCGTGGGACTGATTTCGAGCGGAATGCCGTGTTCGGCCAGGTAGTCGACGAGTTTCGGATCTTCAATGGCCCGCACCCCGTGGCCGATGCGTTCGGCGCCCAGGTCTTCAATCGCGCTCCAGATGCTCTCGGGGCCGACGTGCTCTCCCGCGTGAGGCGCGCTGCGCAGGCCGGCTGTCCTGGCCCGGTCGAACCACGGCTCGAACGGTCCGGGAGGGTATCCTTCCTCCATGCCGCCCAGGCCCAGGGCGATCACCCCGTCATCCATCCCCTCGATGGCGACATCGGTCGTGTAATCGAATCGCCCCCGCTCGGGATAGTCGTTGCGCACCAGGTCGAACACCCAGTTGATCTCGACGCCGAAAGAGGCGCTCACCCGGCGGCGCCCTTCGGTGAGTCCCGTGAACCACACGTCCTGGCCGACCCCGTTGATCCATAGGTGGGTGCTCGGCGAAAAGGTGACCTCCGCGTACCGGATGTTCTGCCGCGCCATGTCGGCGCCGAATTCGTACACGATCAGCTCGAAGTCCTCGACGGTTCGCAGGCAGCGGGTTATCGCGACATACACCTCGATGAAATGATGGAAGTCCCTGAAACGGTACCAGTTACGCAATCCTTCCTCGGTATCTGCCGGCAGGTCGACCCGGTTGCGTTTCGCCAGCATCAGGAAGGTGGAAGGCTGGATGGAACCTTCCAGGTGCACGTGCAACTCCGCCTTGGGCGCCGCGGCGATGTATTCGTAAAGGGACATGACAGGTACCCGTTATCAGTCTTCGTTACACATCCTGGTTTAAAGAAAGGGACAACCTGACCGCGGGACAACCATTATGCACATTTGCCATGACAATCTTTCCGCCCGACGCTATAATGTGGGGTCGGAAAACCTGTAAATCGAGCGTGTCAGAAAAGGAGCGTGAAGTGGAGTTATCTGTCGTCAGCGGCGGCGTGTTCAAACTGGACGGCGGGAGCATGTTCGGGATCGTTCCGAAACCGCTCTGGGAGAAGACCTGTCCCCCCGACGAAAAGAACCGGATCACCAACGACACCAATTGCCTCCTCATCAGGAAGGACGGCCGGCTCATCCTGGTCGACACGGGCTACGGCGACAAGATGACAGAACGTGACCGGGGAATCTACGGGATGTCGGGTTCCACTGTCATCGGGTCTTTGTCGGCCCGGGGCGTGTCTCCGGAAGACATCGATCTCGTCATCCTGAGCCACCTCCACTTCGACCACGCCGGCGGCGCGACCCGAACGGACGATGACGGCCGGGTCGTTCCTGCGTTTCCCAACGCACGGTACATAGTTCAGAAGGGCGAATGGGAAGACGCGCTGAACGATTACGGCACCATGAAGACCACCTATCGCCCCGAGAACTACCAGCCCCTCATGGAAGCGGGCGCACTGACCCTGGTGGAAGGCGACGTGGAGATCGAGGAGGGGGTCCGGGTGGAGGTGACCGGCGGCCATACCCGGTACCATCAACTGGTGAAAGTGGAATCCGGCGACACCAGGGCGGTATACTCAGGTGACATCCTGCCCATGACGACCCACCTGCGCGCCCCCTACAACATGGCCTACGACCTGTTCCCCTACGACACCA
Organism: Gemmatimonadota bacterium; assembly: GCA_026713285.1. GTDB lineage: Bacteria > JAAXHH01 > JAAXHH01 > JAAXHH01 > JAAXHH01 > JAAXHH01. Next base: position 39,310 of record JAPOOT010000231.1, read on the forward strand.
TGACAGCCAAGATGCGCCTCCTCCGGCAGGCGGCCGACGAAGGCTGGATTATCGTCCTGGATCATGATGCCGGCGTCTCATCGGGCAGGATTTCGTGCGAGGGAGAGGACCGGTTCGGATTCGAAGCGGTGGCGTTGAATCAGTAGTCAACGTGATGCGGTTCGTTCTGCGGGCCGAGTCCCGGCTGATCCGCCCGCCCGCGTCCAGGCCGATCCAGGCCGCCCGACAGCAGGCCGGATTTGGGCCGCGCGCAATGCCTCGCCGGTTATTCCGTACCCGCCCCGAACACCTGCGTGCGCCACATGATCCGCCGCTGCCGGTCGTCGAACGGCGTGCGGCGGTGCATGGTGCAACGGTTGTCCCACATGACCAGGTCGCCCACCTGCCAAATGTGCTTCCATACAAAACGGGGGTCGATTGCGTGGGCGATCAATTCGTCCAGCAGTGCCTGGCCGACCTCCCGTTCCATACCGGCGATACGATAGATCAGGTGAGGGCTGACGTAGATCACGTCGCGGCCCGTTTCCGGATGAGTGCGAACGACCGGATGCATGGTGGGCTCGGGCGTATTCAGCGCGTCGATAGGATGGCGGTGGACCGCGCTCAGACCGTTGATGCGGGTCTGCACATCGGGGTTCAGCGCCTCGTAGGCAGCGTATCCGTTGGCCCACATCGTCTCGCCGCCCTCGTCGGGGATCTCCAGCGCGTACAGCAGCGAAATTGTCCCCGGCTCAGGCAGGTAGGACAGATCGGAATGGAAGGGAATTCCTTCACTGCCAAGTGCTCCGATGGGTTTGCCGTCCTCGGTCACGTTGGAGATGACGAAGATCTCCTCTATGGGACGGTCTGGTTGCGGCCTCACGTGAGGTACGGGTTCACCGAAGTACCGGGTAAACCGAACCAGGTCCGGCTGGCTGATCACCTGATCGCGAAAGAACAGCACGCAGTGATCGAGGAATGCCGCGCGAAGCCTGCCAACAGTATCCTCGTCCAAATCGCGGCGCAGATCCAGGCCGGTAACTTCCGCGCCTAGCGCGCCTCCGGTCGGTATGACTTCGAAAGTAGTCATTATTCCCCGAAATCGCTGATCTACATTCACAATCGATTGCGGCTTCGTGATTTTCCAGGTTTCCCCGCAGCTTCACATCCGTCAAACATTCGTCGCGTTCGGTTCGTCCCAGAACGCTTCCAGTTCCACGCCCAGGCCGTCCACCGTCCGGTTGCACCAGGCGAAGAAGCCTGTGATCTGGTTGATCTCCAGGATCGCCTTGTCTCCGAAACCCGCCCGCCTCAACTGCTCGATATCCGATTCGGATGTGGAAGCGGGCGCCAGGGTCAGTTTGCGGACGTAGTCCAGCATGGCGCGGTCGCCGTCGTCCAGGTCCGCCTCGCGGTAGTCTCTCTTGATCGCATCCACCAGTTCGCGGTCGTCGATCTCTCTGAGGAGCCCCTCCCCATGATGGCGGATTCAGTACTCGCACTCGTTCAGAACCGAGACGGTCGTCGCGATCATCTCCCGCTGCCCCAGCGTGAGGTCGCAGTCCCCGTGCATGAGGCCCTTGTAGAAGGTCATAAGCGCTCTCAGCGCCTGCACGTTCAGGCTGTGGACCTTGATGATGTTGTCCACGCCTCCCCAGGATCGCATCGATCCCTGGTAGATTCTTTCCAGTGGGCCTTCCGCTTCCGATTCGTCAATGGTGCGTATCCAGGCCATGGCCGTCTCCTGTGGGTTGACTACAGTCCGAAGTGACGCCGCATCCGGGTTACGGCGGCCTTTTCGTCTTTGCTCAGCGACTCCAGTTCATACTCCTCTTCGGTGATCTGGTCCCGGTAATCCTCGAAGGGCAGTCCGCCTTTGCCGCTTTCATTGAAATAGGCGCTGAGCTGATAGCGCTGGAAGATGTTCATCCTGGGACAGTCCTGGGTCCAGGCCGCGGCATCGTGCAACAAGTGGGTCGAGAAAACGAGGACGTCGCCCGCGTCCATGGGCACGGTGATCGATACGGACGGATGGTCGCCGACCTTGAGTGCGTCCGGCGTGCCGAAGGCCGACTTGTGGCTGCCCGGCACCAGGCTGAACCCGGTGCCCGCCGGCACATCCGCCAGCGCGATCCACGTGGCCAGGTGGCTGCAGTAGATCTCCCCTCCCGCCGCCTGGTAATCGTTGTGGGGATTCCGGAAGCCCGGGGGGAACTTGAAGCCGCTGTCATCCCTGTGATAGGCCTGAGCGTCCGCGTCGCCCGGCGCGGCGCGGTCCATTTTCGTGAAGTTGCAGTGAAACAGCCGGGGCATGCCCATGGTCAGTCCAGCGACCACGCGGATGATCTCCGGATCGGCGTTCAATTCCTGGAACAGCCTGTGCCCGTACTGGATATGGTCCAGGTGTGTCTTGTAGGGCTCCTGCCGATGCCTTAAGACCGGCGCGGGGATATCGGATTCGTCGGCGGACAGCCAGCGATCGACCACCTCCAGGATACGGCCCAGTCGCTCCGGCGCAATCACGCCGCGCAGGTGAAGGTATCCCTGAAGGTCGAAATGCCACTTTTCGTTATCGGTCAGCAGATGAGCGTAAGGCGACGCCATAAACGGTCTTCTCAGTAATAGGCCGGCGTAGGTTACATCTGCGCCAGGTTCGCGACGAGGTTGTACGTAAACCAGCCATCACCCGTTATGAAAGTCTGCGGCGTCGCGGTCACGGCCATGTGCCAGTTTCCGTCCGCCTGCCCGTCAACCGGCACGATCGAAGTTCAGCGGCCCATCCAGCCGCCGTCTACAGTCAGGATCGTCCCGTTGACGTAGTTGGACGCGTCCGAGCACAGGTAGACCACGGCGCCCTTCAGGTCTTCCGGCGCGCCCCAGCGGCCCGCGGGGATCCGTTCGGAAATGGATCGGGACCGCTCCGGGTCGGTCTGCAGGGCCGACGTGAGGTCCGTTGCGATATACCCGGGCGCGATGGCGTTGACGTTGACACCCTTCGAAGCCCATTCGTTGGACAATGCCATGGCCAGCTGCCCGATCGCCCCCTTGGAGGCCGCGTAACTGGGCACGGTGATGCCGCCCTGGAAGGACAGCACGGAAGCGGTAAACACGATCTTGCCTTTGCCGCGGGCGACCATGTCCCGACCGATTTCCCGGCTGAGAATGAACGGCGCATGCAGGTTCACGTTCATGACCGTGTCCCAGTACTCGTCGGAATGCTCCGCGGCCGGCGCCCTCAGCGTGAGGCCGGCGTTGTTGACGAGGATGTCGATCACCGGGAAATCGCGCTTGACCTTGCGAATGAAATCATACAGCGCGTCCCGGTCGTTGAGGTCGGCGCCATACCCGGTAAACTTCCGGCCAAGGGCCGTGACCGCCCCTTCGATTTCGCTTCCGGACGGCTCCATCGACGCGCTAACGCCCACAATATCCGCGCCGGCTTCGGCCAGCCCCTCCGCAAGGCCCCTGCCGATCCCCCTGCGGCAGCCGGTTACGAGAGCGGTTCTGCCATCCAGTCTGAATGCATCCGATATGGACATTGGTGCTTCCTTGAACGAGGATCCGGTGCCTGACTACAGGTCCGATGGATCGTCTGGTTTCGACACACACGAAGCGTCAATTAACAAGTGGATATCAGCCTGAATAAATAGCCGTTCGCAGGAGTTTTTGTCAATTGAGATTTCATGCCCTGTGGACGGCGCCGGGGTGCGCTGGGGGCGGCAGAGGTCATTTGTGTGTCGGGGCGAGGGTCCAGGCCTGCAGTGACCGTAACCTGGCAGCGCCACCGCGCGCAAACAGGCTGATGCCGGTGCTGTCGGCCCGCGTCGGATAGATGCGCTGGGTAACGCATTGCCGGCGGTTGGCAAAGACTTCGAGAATCGAATGGTCGAGGAAGATGCGCAAGGTCAGCCGTTCACCCGGGACCAGCTCGAATGGGCCTTCCTGGGCGGTGACGTACTGCTCGCGCTCCGACAGATGCGGCTGCTGTCTGCGGTATCGCGTGTAACGCATTTCGCGGTCGAGCGACGACCGGCCGACTTCGACCCGAATCACGGCGGCCTCTGCGTCATAGGAGACCGCGGTTTCCTCCTCGCCTCCCGGGGAGCGCCGCACTTTAAGCCCTACTTCCCGCGCGTTCATTGGATCGATCTCAACGGCCAGTTCCAGGCAGTCTCCGCCGATTCCGTCGACCGCCGTTTCGGAATCGGCGGCTACGTCCATGGGTCCATGCCGGCGGGCATCCATCCGCAATACTTCCAGCTCCGGGACGGGATCGATCCGCAGCTGGCCGCCAGAACCCAGCGACAGAAGCCGTGGAACAGTCATAACGCCCGACCATCCCGATGCACGCTCACGCTCGTTTCCGCGCAGTTCGCGGACCCAGTCGAAGAAGATGCGCCGGCCGCTTGCGTCGAGCAGGGTTCGCGGTCCGCCGAGATGACCCCCCTCCCAGCTCATGCGTCCGTGTGTCTCGGGATAAAACCGTTCGTCCCGGACCTGGCCGATGTAGTACTGGCTTCCCTGCAGATGGCTGCAGAAGAGCAACATGTGACGGTCGCCGAGTGGGAAGAAATCCGGCACGGCGCAGTCTTCGCCCCCTTCGGTCCACTCCCGCCGCGACCGATAGAACAAATCCACGTACTCCCATGTGCGCAGGTCCGGCGACTTGAAAAGGTATGCCGCGTCCCCCTGGTCCTGCGGGTCGCTCTTGTTGACGGCGGCGTAATACTGGTCGTCTGCCAACCACCCGCAGGGGTCGTGGATAGTGTAACGCCCGAAGTCGGCACTCCCTGGTTCGGGCTGGGGAATGACCGGATTGCCCGGGTCTTTCGTCCACTCGATCAGCAGGTCGTCGCTGCTGCGGGCAAGACAGAGGCCGTCGGGGTTGCCATAGTAGATCAGCACCGGAACCCCTTCCTTGCTGACCAGGGCGCCCCCGCTGTAGCAGCCCTTTCGATCCGGTCCGTCCGCATCCGGGGTCAACGCCACCGGATGGTGGACCCAGTGCACGAGGTCGGTACTGGAGGCATGACCCCACTGGATGAGATGCCAGTAGGCGCCGTGCGGGTAATACTGGTAGAAAATGTGGTACCTGCCCTTCCAGAACAGGGCTCCGTTGATATCGTTCATCCATGCCGCCGGCGGCGTGAAGTGGTAGGCGGGGCGGTGCGGATCGCGGGCGAATGCGGCGGCAAGGTCGCCGGCCTCCCGGATGCGCGTTTCCATCCGTTTAATTGGACTGTCGGCTGTCATGGGTGCGCTCGCAGGTTGGCTGCCCGGAATTCAAGGCAGCGGACTGACACGTGAATGAAGTTACGATTTTAAAGGTGAGTCCGGACTGGCTAAACGGATTCCGGTCAGCGCCCATTCGCGGAATCAGCGAAGATGTGCTTGCCATATGGCAGACGATGGGACGTAATTTACACAATTCGGACCGGGAAATCCAAGGCGCAGTGTGTGATAATGAGCCTGGTTATGCCCTGGAGATAACCCCGGTAACCCCGGTAGCTAGTTTTCTGCATAGTCATTGTATTGTCAACGGCTTCATGTTATACTTCCAAAAACCTTGGCTCGCCCTGGCTCACCTCTCATCGTGCAGGAATAGCCGCGTATCTTCTCCGGTAGCGACGCGTCGCCGCTTGGAAGAATCCTTTTGTGTTGGATCCCGAAGGTGTTGAGTTGTGAATTTCAATACTAGCAATGAAACGTTTCGGCAGCTCATGGGCAACGGGTTGAGTTATCACGTGCCCAGGTTCCAGCGGGATTACTCCTGGGATGTCGATGAGTGGGATGATCTGTGGCAGGACATCGTCGGTTTGTTCGGAGACGGCGCTGAATCCGCACACTACATGGGCTACCTTGTACTTCAATCTGCTGACAACAAGGTATTCGATATTATCGACGGCCAGCAACGAATGACGACGCTCAGCCTGTTCATGCTCGCGGCGGTTTCCCATCTTACAGACCTCGCCGCCCCTGATGCTCCCAACGATCCCCAGTTCCTCCGTGCCGAACAATTGCGTAGCAGCTATATCGGGTATCTGGATCCTGTGAGCCTTGTTCCGCAGTCCAAGCTCACGCTTAACAGACACAACGATAGTTACTATCAGAACTATCTCGTACCGTTGGATCGCCTGCCGCAAAGAGGGTTGAACGCATCTGAACACCTGCTGCGCAAGGCATTTGTCTGGTTCAAGGATCATATAAAGGACTACAGTGGCAGCAATGGCGAGGCTGTGGCAAGATTTGTCGATCATACCGTAGACAAACTGCTCTTTACCGTAATTACGGTCACAGACGAATTGAACGCGTTCAAGGTCTTTGAGACGTTGAACGCACGAGGCGTTCGATTGTCAGCAACTGATCTGCTCAAGAACTTTCTGTTCTCCGTTGTATCGCGGGAAGCGGTCCATGACTCGGAGATCAAGGCGCTTGAAGACCGGTGGGAGTCTATCGTCGAACTCCTTGGCAGCGAAAGCTTCCCCGAGTTTTTAAGGGTATTCTGGAATAGTCGCAACAGATTGGTTCGCAAGACGGAACTGTTCAAGACAATCCGTAGTGAAATCCAAAACAGGGAAGACGCATTCAGCCTGATACGTGACCTGGACAGGCACGCGAGGATATACGCGGCGATACGAAACCCGGACGATACAGCCTGGATGCCGGAAGAACTCGAATGCCTCGAAAAGTTGCAGATGTTCAATGTCCGCCAGCCGTATGCCGTATTGCTTGCGGTTTTCGACAGATTCGCAGAGAGAGACCGAGGGGGGTTCCGCCGGTTCCTGAACGCGATCGTTGTAGTGTCCTTCAGGTACAACGTGATCTGTGGGCGTCAGGCCAATGAACAGGAGTTGGTATATAACGGAATCGCTCGAGACGTATCCGCAGGTAGAATCGACGATGTGAACAGTGCGATTTCCGCACTCAAACCGGTCTATCCGGAGGACAACGAGTTCAAAGCGGCTTTTGCGGAGAAGGTGCTTCGAACGACAAACACTCGAAACAAGAAGGTAGCACGTTACATATTGTTTCAACTTGATAGGCAACATTCAGAAACTGCCTTCGAGTCCGAGAGCGCGAAGTACGGCATTGAACATGTACTACCCGAAAACCCTGGTGACGAATGGGACCAGTTCGATGAACCACAAAGGGAGTCCTCGACTTATCGTCTTGGTAACCTCACGCCATTGGATACTTCCGATAATCGGGACATCGGGAACGCCGGCTTCGACGCGAAACGACCAGTGTACGAGGCGAGCGTTTTCTCGATCACGACGAAAATAGCGCAGGAATTTGATACGTGGACCGTAGAGAAGATACGTTTGCGGCAGCATTGGATGGCCAGGCAGGCGACGGGCATCTGGCGATTGAGTTTGTGACCTGAGATGGAATCTTTAGAGTGCTGAACGTTGAACGATCGTACAGGTTGTACACAAACGGCAGCTGTTCCGGGGCCGGCTGACTCTACACGCTCCGCGCACCCCCATCATTAGAAGTTCGAATGGTCATTGACGACCCGCGATACGTCATTCGTTCGCTCAATTCGAACCAGACCTACTGGGAACAGGGCGTGTATCCGGAATGGACCGCCCTGAACTGCTACCGGCATTTTCCGGACGGCGGGGTCGGGACTGGTGTCGAGCCCCACTACCACGACAACGACGAGATCTGGCTGTTCACAACGGGGCACGGTGAGGTCCGGCTGGACGGCGTCAGACACGAGATCACGCCTAACACCCTGGTCTACACGCCCATGGGTTGCGTGCACCAGTTCCAGATGTTCACGCCCTACGAGAACAACGCCATCGTGACGCGGCTGGAACGGGCGGGCAGGCCGCTTCACCTGACCGTAGAAGAATACGGCCCGCCCGAGCCCACCGTGCCCGGATTCGTCGTTCCCGGCGAGTTGAATACCGGCCCCATTTCCGATCCAGGTCCGAGATGCCCCATCTCCGAATGGCGGTTGCAGGGATACGATGAGTTGAATAACCTTGGAGATACCGCAATGGACCGGCACGAGCACTGGATGGTACTGAACGGGGTCGTGCGAATGGCACTGGATGGACGGGACTTTTCGCTCGAACAGGGGGATATCGCGCTGCTCAGAGCGGGCGTCGCCCGCCGTATATCCGCGGCAGACCGAGGCGCCAGGGCGGTGGTCGTTCGGGAGCATCCGGGTAACGCGGACTAGCCGTCGCCAACCGCCTGGTGGATCTCGTCGAGCCAGACGACCATTTCGGCCGTGATGTCGTTGTGCGGTCCGGTCAGCCCCATCTCCGGCCAGGCCCATGCCCCGTCTGCCAGTTGGGCCCGGACCAGGTTGTCCCCCACCCTGACCGCCATGTCACGGTACTTTGCTTCCCCCGTGAGCGTGTAGAGCATCGCGCCGGCCCATCCGACCTTGCCTGCGCGCAGCAATTTGAAATGATAGTCCCCCACGTATTCGCAGAACCGAATATACTCCCTTGCGAGATCCAGCCATTCCTCCTCGCCCGTGGCCATGTAGAGGCGGCACAGGAAGCCCGCCGCGATGCCGGGGTGGTAGAAGGACTGGTCGCGCGACTCGTCCCGCGTCAGCACGTATCTGAAATCGTCGCCGTCCAGCACCTCGGTGATCAGGCCGCGCTCGCGGCTGTAGACCGTCCACAGTTCACGGGGGTAATCGGGCTGATCCTCCATCAGGCGACGCATCCAGCGGCCGATGCCCCTGGCCACGTCCAGCTTTCCGGTGTAAACGGCGCACCAGCCTATGCCGCTCACGACCCAGAGGTCCTGTTCGGTCGTATCGTCGCGCGCCGTCGGGTGGGAGTAGAAGCCGCCGCTGGCCGGGTCGCGGAATCCGAGGAGGAAGTCCATGCCGCGATGGGCCAGGTCGAAGGCGCCCAGGCGGTGGGCCGCCTTGATCACCCAGGCGTTGTGGTAGGTGTAATAGTAACTGTTGCGTTCCGCGGCGGGTCTCGGACCGAAATCACCGTCGGGTAGGAATCCGTGCTGCCTTATCCAGTTGAGCAGGCGGCTTGCCGCGCCGGTCATGCCGCAGACCATGAAAGCGGCCGGCACCTTGTAGTATTCGGTGACGCCGAGAATGAGGTTGCCGAACCCACCGTCCTCTCGAACCCGGCCGAGCAGGTATCTGCCGCCGCGGTCTCTCGCATCGCTGAACCGGCTCACGGGTACCTCGCTTTGCACGCTATTTTGGCATGGTCAATCTAACGAAACAAGTAGGGTATAACATCGGAAGGTAAACACGATGGTAGTGTATGTTGAATGTTTTGGTGATTACATTGATAGTTAAACGCTGATTGGTAGTTCATCGCCAGATAAGAATCGTAAACTAATTCTTTCATTTGAAGTAGAACTTGGTGGATTTGTTCTTGGCCTTATCGACTTAAACATCGACAAACTTTCCACTTCTGAAACTCCATTTATAGGAGATCGAAATGTTCCAGAAAAGCTGGAAGGTGTCATAAAGGCAAAGCCCCGCTGCTGGGAGCGGGGCTTTGCCTTTAGTTATTGTTAGGTTTGGGAGGTGGTTTTAGAGCACTACCCACATTGGGGGGTTTAGGGTTTTTGGGGGCGTTCGGGTTAGGTTTCGGTCTGTATCCCCGAGTTTCTATGTTTCTGCGGTTTGGACCATACCCTTTGGGTGGTGGTTGGGATGTCTTAGACATTTGAATCCTCCTCATTTCCTATCGGGATGAATTCTATGGAAGAAATCTCTCCACTCGAAATGTAAACACCTCGGTCTTGTTGGTTCCACTGATTTTGATCGTCTATCTCATATATTTCAGCTATGTAGATATCTTGATTTTCTATATCTGAAGAAATGAAACAATCAGAATTGAGTTTCCCACCAAACTGGTTTCCATTCTTCAATTTAACCAATACAAACTGTTCATCGGTATCTGAAAAACAATCTTCCCAAGCTGTTGGAGTAGGATGTATCGGGTTTAGTTTTAGTTTTCTCATAATCCTGTAGACGAATTCTTTTCTTGATACCAAACCAGAAAACAATCCA
>JAPOOT010000175.1 GCA_026713285.1 Gemmatimonadota bacterium
CCGGCCGAAAGGTCATTGGCGTGGCGCTCGCGCTCGCCCAGGATCCACGCCAGGTCGTTTCCCACGTCGCGGACCGTGGTTACCCCCGCGGCCAGGAACGCCGGTCCCATGACGGAACTGTAGTGGACGTGGGCGTCCATCAGGCCGGGCAGGAGCGTGCAGTCCGGCAGGATCGCGGTCTCCATGTCGGCAGGGATTTCCGCAACCGGAAGGACCGCGTCGATGTGGCGGTCTTTCACCACGACGGCCAACCCGGCGCGCGGCTCGTCCGAAACGCCTTCCCAAACCCGGTCCGGGGCCAGTGCATACGTGAGGTTCCTGGTGTCGGTGCTCATATCGGATTCCCGGGTGTCTGACTATGAAGGGGCAACGGGAAACTACCTTTTCACGCGGCGGCAGTCACCCCATAAATCCCTTGCCCGGAGCGCGTTCCGCCCTTTATTTGATCCAATCGATAATATCTAATGTCACTGCGGATTCTGTCAAAGGGCTAATGTCCACTCCCCTGTATATCGGCTGGCAACGCATCGTGGACGGCCAGGGTCTCGAAATCGCCTTCACCGGCATGTTCATCGTGTTCCTGGCCCTCGCCACGATCAGCTTCTGCATTGCCATGCTGCCGAAAGTCATGGCCTCAGTCGGGGGTATTCTCCCTGAAGGGCCGCACAACCCCACCGATTCGGAATCCCCGCACGACGACGAAGCCGTGGCCGCGGCGGTCGGATTCGCACTCGACGAAAAAAACAACAACCGGTAATCAGGCCATGCGGGCAGATTAAATGACGATACTGTATGACTTTCTGTCGGCTTCCGGCCTGGCCTCGGCGACGTGGGGACACGGCGTGATGATCCTGATCGGCATGGTCATGATCGTGCTCGCGATCGTCCGCCGGTACGAACCGCTGCTCCTGGTTCCCATCGGTTTCGGAATCATGCTGGGCAACATCCCGATGATGGAAGGGGACGGCCACGGGGTTTACGACGAAGGAAGCGTACTTTACTACATCTATTTCGGCGTCAGGGAAGGCATCTTTCCGCCCCTGATCTTCCTGGGCATCGGGGCCATGACCGATTTCTCGGCCATGTTGTCCAACCCGCGGCTCGTCCTCCTGGGCGCCGCCGCCCAGATCGGCATTTTCCTGACCCTGCTGGGCGCCATGGCCGTCGGATTCACTCCGGCTGAATCGGGCGCCATCGCGATCATTGGCGGAGCGGATGGTCCCACGGCCATTTTCCTGTCTTCGAAACTGGCGCCCCACCTGCTGTCCATGATCGCCATCGCATCCTATTCCTACATGGCCCTGGTCCCCATCATCCAGCCGCCCATCATGCGGCTTTTTACCACGCGGGAGGAACGGCTCATCCGCATGGCGTCGCCCCGGACGGTCTCGCAGCGGGAGAAGATCATCTTCCCCATCGTCGCCTTTATCATTGCCGCGATGATCGCGCCGGACTCGGTGGTCCTGGTGGGCATGCTCTTCTTCGGCAACCTGCTCAAGGAATGCGGCGTGACGGAACGGCTGGCCAACACGGCCCGCACGTCGATGATCGACATCGTCACCATCCTGCTGGGCTTCTCGGTCGGCGCGAGCACGCAGGCTGAGGCCTTTCTCTCGTTGGAATCGCTCTTCATTTTCGCCCTGGGCGTGGTCTCCTTTTGCATCGCGACGAGCGGCGGCGTGCTCTTCGCCAAGTTCATGAACCTGTTTGTCAAAGACAAGATCAACCCGCTGATCGGCGCCGCGGGGGTATCCGCAGTGCCCATGGCGGCGAGGGTGGCCCAGGTGGAAGCGCACCGCGAAGACCCGCGGAATTTCCTGTTGTTTCACGCCATGGGGCCCAACGTGGCAGGCGTTCTTGGCTCCGCGATCGCCGCGGGCATACTATGGTCGGTGCTGGTAGGCGTGTAAGCACGGCGCAAAAAACCGGTACCACGGGCACGTTGAAGCAAAAAACCCATACCAAGGACACGTCGATACAACAAAAACCGGTATCATGGGCACGTAGAAGCAAAAAAACCGGTACCACGGGCACGTAGACACAATGTA
>JAPOOT010000171.1 GCA_026713285.1 Gemmatimonadota bacterium
GCGGTTTCACGGGCCGGCCCCTTCCGCTTCGCGAGCCGGCGGACGCTTAATCCTTCTCCCGCAGCGGCTTTCCCTTGCGGACGACCTGCGTCCGCTGCGGCCTGATGACGATCTGCGTGATCACCGTCCCCTCCCGCTGGTCCACGGCCTGCGCGACGGCGCCGGCCACGCACTCGGGCGTGATGTGCGCGCCGGGTTCCTCGCCGGGTTCGAAGTCGGCCCCGTCGTAAAACGGTGTCCGGGTCATGTCCGGGTACAGGGTCACCACCCGGACGCCGCTCTTCCGCACCTCGCTGAAGAGCGCCTGGCCGAACTGGTGGAGGCCGGCCTTCGTGGCGCCGTAGGCCGCGCCGAAGGGACCGGGATTCAACGCGGCGGTGGAAGCGATGTTGACGACATACCCCCGCGAGGCCTCCAGGTGCCGCAGGGCCGCCCGGGTCAGGACCATGGGCGCGATCAGGTTGGTCCGCACCATGCGTTCTATTCGCCCGGGCGCCATGGTGGCATGCGGGCCGAAGAACCCCACGCCGGCGTTGTTGACCAGGACCTTCAGCCCTCCTGTCTCCTTGAGCAGCTCCCCGGTGCGTTCCAGCAGCATCCGGGTATCTGTGACGTCGCATTCGACCGGCTTGAACCGGGCGTGGCGGAAGGAGGTCTTCCCGTGGTCGCGGGCATACCCGTATACGTCGTAGTCCGACTCGACCAGGCGCGCGGCGATGGCCAGGCCGATTCCTGAAGAAGCGCCGGTAACCAGTGCTACGTCCATGTGACGATCCGCTCCTTTTCGAAGTGTTCTCCCAGGCGCCGCCGCATGAAGGCGGTCATCTCCTCCCGCCGTTCGGCCGTGTAGGTCACGGTCGTGCCCTCCTGAACGTATTCGTCGTACAGAAGCGGCGTATCCCGCCGCAGACGTCTCATGCGCTGAAAATGGCTCTTCGATAAACGGAAGACGCCCACGGTCACGTCGCGAACGGCGGCCGGCTCGATCCGCCGGACGACCTCTTCGACCAGGTCTCCGTAAACGGACTCCCAGGACGGAACGGCGAGGACCGGGTCGAAGCAGAGACGGACCTGCCAGCCGTCGTCAATGGCCGACCGGGCGGCGTCCAGCCTCTGTTTGAGCGGCGCCGTCCCGTGTTCGAAGCGTGCGGCGACCGGTTCGGGGGACAGGGTCCATGCCAGGACGACGCGTTCTGAAGGCGGCAGGTCCCCGATGGCGCGATACGCGGCGCTCTTGGTACGGATTTCCACGAGCAGGTCCGGCTCCTCGCGGGCGAATTCAATCCAGGCGCGGCAATAAGGCACGACCGACTCGAAAGCGAGCAGGTCGGTGTCGTACGAGATGCACAGGTAAAACGGCTGCGAGGGGTTGGACTTCCCGCGTATGGCCCTGCGCGTCGCCTCAAAGTAGTCCTCCAGGTTCACGAAAACCACGATATTCGCCGAAGGATACATCCCCTGCAGGTAGCAGTAGTCGCAGTTGTACACGCAATTGAACATGAGCGTGTTGTAGTAGAAATCCTCGAAGCTGAAGTTCTGGCTATTCGCCGATCCTTCGTACAGGAACCGGTCCTTCTTCACGGCCAGGATCAGTTTCATGCTCTCCTTCTGTGCCTGGAACCGCTGACGCGGCCGGGCGAAGACCGCCTTGTAGTCGTCGATCTCCACCACGCGGGCTTTCGAAAAACGATCCCGGATGCGCCGGGTGAGCGGGTATTCTTCTGCGCCGCGCTCGATATAGAGGTGGGAGAAGTTATTCCACCGAGAGGATGCCGCGTAGTCGTTCAAATTCTGCATCGCCTTCCTGTTTCGTCTTGACGGAGACGTGGTAAAACCGCGTGAGGTCGGGCAGGTCCGAGCCGGTGTGTAGCTTGTAAGACCGAACCAGGTCGGACAGCATCCGGTGCCGGCTTGCCGTCAGTCGCAGCCGGTCGCGGATGTCTTCCACGACCCGCGCGTCCGCGTCGGTCAACACGTCCGGTCCCCCGTCGGAGATCGTCCTGTAAGCCGCGATCGCCGCTTCGAATTCGGCCAGGGAACCCGCGATCAGTTCACTTATCCAGTCCTTGTCGAAGCGCCGCGTTTCCAGGTGGTCGGAAACGACCTTGACGCAGCCGATCCGGTGGGGCGGAAGGAAGGTCGCCGCCGCCTGGAAGAATCCGGCTGCTTCCATGTCGGCCAGGCCCGGCTCGACGGCGCCGGCGTCCGCCCGGTCCAGGGGACGTTCCACAGTCGTGACCGCGGATTCCGCGAGCGACGTCCTCGCCAGCAGGTCCGGATAGAAGGATCGGCCGGTGCTTTGCTCCGTGATCTTGCTCGCGAGGAACCGGTCCCCGGCCTTGACGGGTCCCTCCCCCGCCTTCTGCGTATGGCCGGCGACGCCGAGGTTGAAGATGACCGTTCGCTCATCTCTTTCAATCCGGGTGGCCAGGCAGGCGGTCGCGATGGCGGACTTCATGCGTCCCGTGCCGGTCACGGTAAGCCAGACTTCGTCCCGCCGGAAAACGGGCAGGTCGAAGGATGCGTCCTGCTTCAATCGGAATCGCTCGATCACGGGCCGCGCTTCCGCGTGCAGGGCAATGGCGAGGAGGATGGGCATGGCGTAGTTTCCCCGACGCGAGGGTCCGGATCCTACCTGGGTTGGATGACGAGCCGGCCGTCTTCGATCTTCACGTCCTTCACCATATGTAGAAATCGATCCAGAGCCGGCTCCCGGTACAGGGTTTCCAACAGGTTGTTTTTGCGGATTTCATTCATGAATTCAGCAGGAATGTCTCTGCCGCCGACCTCCAGCCGGTCGATGGTGACCTCCAGCCGGTCGTCCTTCATCTCGATGGCGAGTTCGCCGGTACCGTTCAGGAACTTGCCTTCGAATCGATCGTTGAACATGCCGAGGGGTACGCTGATCTCGGCCTGAAGCTTGTCATCCTGGATATCCACGCGCGCCATCCCGTGAATTTCTTTGAACAGATCCTCTTGCTCGAGGAGGGCATTGATATCGTCCGCTGACATCGAAAAGCTCCCGGTATCTTCGCCCGTCTCAAGGGCAATGATGAAATCCCTGAACCGTTCGATTACCGTCAGCGCTTCTTCCCGGACCGTCTCTGTGTCCGTCTCTGCGCGGGAGAAATCGCGGGGCTCCGGGCTCGTGTAAGTCTCGACCAGTTCATCGCTCGCCTGGAGGAGAAAATAGTAGGTTGCGCCTGCGATTACGGCGAGCAGAATGATCGCGGATAGACAACCGCCGACCCAGTATCTGGTTTTCATTACGCATTTTCCCCGTTGTTGACTTCCAATGACGGACGTGCGGATATTTCCCGGTCGAATACGATCTCCCCGTCCAGCAGGGTCATTTCACAGGTCAGGCGCCGCGGCCATGTCCGGCGTTCCCCGTGCGAATCGGTGAATTCGAAATCGCCCTCCTCCATTACGAAGACCGCCACGTCGGCCGACGCGCCCGGACGGAGCGTGCCGAGTCCGGTGCGCCCGATCGCCGCGGCCGGTATGGAGGTCGTACTCTCCACGATGTCCGTGAGGGGCATGCCCAGGTTAAGCATCTTGGACATGGTGGTCGGCAAGTCGAAAACCGGTCCGTTGACGTTTACGGTGTACAGGTCCGTGCTGATGGCGTCCGGGAAGAACCCCCGCTCGAAGGCCGCTTTGGCCACGTCGAAGCTGAAACTGCCGGCGCCGTGACCCACGTCCATCAGGATGCCCCGGGACCGTCCCTCGATGACGTCCTCCCAAACGGCCCCGTGGTCGTCCAGAATGCCGTGGGGATGGCCGTGATAGGCGTGCGTGATGATGTCGCCCGGCCGGAGCAGGTCCATGATGCCGCCGAGCGGGCAGGGCGTATTGCCCACGTGAACCATGACCGGGACGCCGAGCTGTTCGGCCGCCTCTACCGCCAGGCGCGTCGGTTCGACGCCGTTGTCGCCCACCAGGTGCCGGCCCTGTCTTACCTTGATACCGGTCATCAGGTCCCGGTTACCGGCTACGGCGGTCACGGAACGGTCCACGTCCACGAACCGCAGGCTGGCCAGTTCGGGGGTGCCCGCCGTCGGGATGCCCACGCTCGAGATGTTGGAGAAGCCGAAAACCCGGGTCCTGGACGGCTCCGCCACGTTGCGGCGGAAGGCCTCCTGGCTGGGCCAGCTCGAGCTTCCGGCGTCCACGATAGCGGTCACCCCGGTGGAGGGACAGACGTCGTCCGGCACCAGGCCGATGTCGGTGAATCCCCAGCAGATGTGGGCGTGCAGGTCGACCAGTCCGGGAAAGACGTAGCGGCCGGATACGTCGACGACGCGGCGGCCCTCCACCGGCAGGCCGTCGCCTACGGCCGAAATCGAACCGCCGCGAATGGAGACATCGCATACCCGGTTCAGATCCTGCGACGGGTCCACGACGGTCCCCCCGCGCAGGAGGAGGCCAGGGCTTTTTTCGAGGTTTGATGGCGGCATGGGCTGATCGGTGCGTGCGGAGCGGTTGCGTTTATTCCTTGTTGTCCAGCCGGCACTTCACTGTCCTGCTGGCACTTCATTGTCCAGCGGGTTCTTCATCGTCCAGCGGGTTCTTCTTAAGCGGCGGCAGCTGGCTCTTGATCTGATGAAACCGTTCCGAATCGGTAATCAGTCCGTCCAGGACCGGCAGTCCGGCGATCTGCTTCCGGGTCTGATCGATGCGTTCCCTGCTCGGCGGATGGGTCGAGAACAGCAGGGCCAGCGCGCCGGGTTCACGGTCGTTGATTTCCAGGAGCTTCCCGAAGAACGCCGCGACGCCATCGGGATCGTAGCCGGCTTCCCGGAGATTCTCGACCGCGAGGGCGTCCGCTTCCCGTTCCGCTTCCCGCGAGTAGTGCAACATGGAGAAGATACCGCCGATTCCCGCCAGTTGCGACGCGACGCGCTGGACGCCCGTGGAGTTCCTTCCCGATATCATGCCCAGCACGATCTCCAGCCCGAGTTGCCGGGTCAGGGCCTTGGCGCCGTGACGTCCCACCACGTGCCCGATTTCGTGGGAGATCACCGCCGCCAGTTCCGATTCGGTGTCCGCTATGGAGATGAGGCCCCGATTGACGTAGAGAAAGCCGCCGGGAAGGGCAAAGGCGTTGACATCATCCGTATCCACGACTTTTATGTAGTATGGTATATTGGACCGTTTGGAATGCCGGACGAGGGTCTGCCCCAGCTCGTCGACGTAGCGGACCACCTCCGGGTCCGTGAACAGTTTGATCTCTCTTTCGATTTCTCTCGAAAACTCGCGGCCGAGCGCTATTTCATCCGACTCGCTGAGGACGTTGATATGCTGGAAGGCGCTTCCGCAACCCAGGGTCGTCAGCAGCAGGACGGAGATCGACGCGGCGGCCGGTCTGAGCGACAGAAGCGACCGGTACCGGGACAGGTTCTTTGCGGCAAACCGGAGCCGGCAAAGGGGTTTCATCTTGCATCACACCGGTATAAGGGATGAGCCGGGCGTGGAACGGGACACTTGGCAACCTGTGTTCCGGGGTGCGCCGGATGACGGGTTCCGAGTAATGAAGATACGGACGGGAAAACCCGCGGGCAATCGGAAAAGGCCAGGAGGGAACAGCCGGTCATGTATCGACCCATGTATCGCTTGATGATGACTGAATCCAGGAACGATCGGGGAACGCCGCCGCTCCGTGAAGGTGAATCGGCGGACATGGCGGCCGTTACGCACTACCTCCGGCGGCTGGCCGAGGACGGGCACGGGTTCGCCATGGACCCACGACGAGTCCGGTCTCTGGCGGGCGGATTCAACAACCGTATATACGAAGTAGATACATCCGCCGGCATCTACCTCCTCAAGGTATATCCGGGCGATCGCGCGCGGCGCCTCGAACGGGAGTTCGCGGCGTTGACCCGGCTTTCCAGCCTGGAAGAAGTGCCGAATGCCGTTTTTGCGGATCCCATGGCCGCCGGCTTGAACGCCCCCGTGCTGATCTACGATAAACTACCGGGGTCGGCGGTGGAACCCGCAAGCATGAACAGGGAGGACCTGGCCCTGCTCATCGGGATCGCGGTCGCAGTGCATGCCGTTCGGGATCCCGGCGATCTGCTATTGGCCACACCGGCGGGTCCATCCCGTCCCGGCGACTGCCTCGCGTATATGGACGGGACTATGCGAGCCATGTCCGCGTCGCCCGCCATGAACGATCCGCCTTTCCACCTGGCCGTGGAAAGGTTGCTCGACCTGAGGCGGTGCCTGGCCATGGCGGACCTGCGGCCCGCGTTATGGGCGGATGCTCCGCCCCGTCTGTGTCATGGAGACTTACGGCCGGCCAACGTGATCAAGGCGGAACGGGACGGCGTCGGGCTGGTTGACTGGGAACACGCGGGGATCATGGACCCTTTTTACGAGATCGCCGGTTTTTTCTGTCATCCGGAAAGCGCGGCGCTGGCGTCGGGTTTGCGGGAAGAGTCGATCGCGGTTTACTGCGAAAAAAGCGCCGATCCCCACGCCTTCGAGAAGATGGCCGTATACCAGATTGTCCTGCCCGTGCAGTGGTGCGTACGGATTCTGTCCCTGATCGAAGGATACGACCGGCAGGCGGTCCAATCCTGGAACGAACTCCGGCCGCTGGAGGCGTTGTGGGAGGACCTGGGACGGTATGCCGGGCTCGCCGGCAAGAGACTTGGCACAGGGATGCGGGGATCGGTTTAAGGTCCCTGCGGCGACGCTCGCCTTGGTGAAACTCACCTTGGCGACGCTCACCTCGTGGTGTAGCCCGGACGCTCACCTCGTGGTGTAGCCCAGACGCTTCAGATCCTGTTCTTTCTTTCGCCAGGACGGCCTGACCTTGACCCGCAGGTCGAGATAGACGGGACGGTCGAGGAATTCGACGATCGCCTTCCTCGCGGACGTGCCGATGCGTTTCAGCATGCGGCCGTTCCTGCCGATGATGATGCCCTTCTGGGATGTCCGCTCGATAATGATACCCGCCTGTATGAAGGCCGTGCCGTTGGGCCGGTCCGTGAATTCCTCCACGATTACGGCCGACGCGTAGGGCAGTTCCTCGTGCAGGGCCAGGAACAGGTGCTCCCGGATGATTTCACCCACGAAGAAACGCTCCGGCTGATCGGTGAGCATGTCGGCGGGATACAGTGCCGGCCCGGGTGGGAGCAGGCGGATGACGGCGGAGAGCAGGGGGTCGAGGCCGTCTCCCTTGAGGGCGGACACGGGCACGATCTCGGCAAAGGGGAAACGGACTGCGGCCCGGTCGATCATGGGAAGCAGGGAAGTTCTGGATGCCCTGTCGATCTTGTTTATGGCCAGGATCACCGGTCCGCGGCTATGCTCGAGGAACCCGATGACGCGGTCGTCGAGATCGTGTTCGAAACGGGTAGCGTCGACGATGGCCACGGCCGCATCGGAGTCGTGCAGCGTATGGATCGCAGACTGAAGCATGTACTCCTGGAGCCGGTAGCCGGGTTCGAGCAACCCGGGCGTATCCAGGATCAGGACCTGGCAGGTATCCTTCGTCAGAATGCCCAGCACTCGTTGACGGGTGGTCTGGGGCCTGGGAGTGACGATGGAAAGCCTGTGCTGAAGGAACGCGTTCATCAGGGTGGACTTGCCCACGTTCGGTTTCCCGACCAGGGCGACGAAGCCTGCGCGATGCGATCCGGCGCTGTCCGTGCTTTCCATGTGTTCAGAGGGTGCCATGAGAAACCGACGCTTGACAGCCAGGGGTGTACGATGAGTCAAGACAGGACTGGAACGTTCTTTATACGTAATACTATGATCCAACAAAAGAGAAAAGACTGTTGACCGCACGTCGGGAACAGTTGGGACATGCCCGACAATACCCGTTTCGATACCAGGTTACGGCCTGTTACGGCTGCCCGCGCGACCGTGAACCGGCGGTTTTTGCATTCGCGGTTTAATTTTAACGGCCGAGGGTGTAGTTTGTATTTCGATTGCGACGTGAATGCGGGGCGCTGTGGACGAAAGACAACGTGAATGCCATGCGCGGCGAACGAAAGGCGCCATCCGGCGCGGCGGACGAAAGGCGCCATCCGGCGCGGACCCGTTGCCCTGAAGACCCGCGCGTCACGGTTTTGACACAGGAGAAAAACGCGTTATGAATGAACCGGTCGTCTATCTCAACGATGGATTCGTCCCCGCTTCCGAGGCCCATCTGAACATCTATGACCTGGGGATTGTCCTGGGCGCCACCGTGACCGAAATGACCCGGACTTTCGGGCATGCGCCGTTCCGCCTGGAAGAGCATGTGCGGCGGCTTCTTCGGTCGTGCAAATACGCCGGGTTCGAGCTGGATACGGACCACGATGGCCTGGTCGAACGCACGCGAAGCCTGATCGAGACCAACCGCAGGCTGATCGGCCCGGAGCAGGACCTGGGCGTCGTCCACTTCGTCACCCCCGGAGAAAACCAGATCTACGCGGGCAGCGCCGGCAAGCCGGTGCGCCTTTCGCCTACTCTGTGCATCCACTCCTTTCCGCTGCCCTTCTCCGTGTGGCGCCCCTTCTTCGAGCAGGGCGTCCACGTGGTCACGCCCTCCATCCGGCACGTACCGCCCCAGTGCGTCGATCCCAAGACGAAAAACCGCTCGCGCCTGCACTACTGGCTGGCCGACAGGCAGACGCAGTCCGTCGACCCCGCCGCCACCTCGCTGCTGCTCGACCTGGACGGCAACCTCACCGAGTGTTCGGGGGCCAACTTCGTCGTGGTGGAAAACGATACGATCTATACGCCCACCAGCCGGAACATCCTCGAAGGCGTGAGTCTGGTCACGCTGCGGGAACTGGCGCCCGGCCTGGGGCTGGACTGGGTCGAGAAGGATCTCCAGCCCTACGACGCAGTCAATGCCGACGAGGCGTGGCTGACGAGTACGCCGTATTGTCTCGCGCCTTGTACGCGCATCAACAACACGCCCATCGGCGACGGCAACCCCGGCCCGCTGTTCGCGCGGGTCATGGAGGCGTGGAGCCGAAGCGTGGGCATGGATATACTGGCACAAGTGAGAAACGTGGACTAGGCGGCCCGGCGAGGCGATCCAGGCGCCTGCGAAGCGAACGGGTGCGACGCAAGCGGGTGCGGGCGGAGGGGGCGTGGCCCGCGCGGACGGCGGGGCGCGACGCAAGCGGTCGCTGCCCGCACCCCTTTCGACTTGATAAATACATGATAGGACGGTATTTTACGGTATCTTGTCGGGTCTGAATTATCGAGGCGGTATCACTTCGAGGCTGCATTCTTGGGCATCTATATTCTGCATGGATTGATTCTGGCGGGTTACGCGGTCGCCACGGTGATCTACTTCCGTCATTTCTGGACGAAGCAGCCCAGGTCCGGGTTCTACGCCAGCCTGTGCCTGGTGCTGGCGCTGGCCTGCCACAGCGCCTTTCTGATCGCCCGCGCCGTCGAATCCAGCCACGCGCCTTTCGTCGGCCTCCACGAGTCGATGAGCTTCTTCGCATGGCTCATCGCCGTGGTCTACCTGTTCCTGGAGCGCCGTTTCCACGACCGGTCGCTGGGGGTGTTCGTCCTGCCCCTGATCCTGGCGGCGCAAACGGCCTCCACGGCGTTCATGAGCCCCGTCGATCCGTTGCCGCCACTCCTCCAGAGCCCATGGTTCAATTTCCACGTAACGGCGAGCTTCCTTGCATACGCGGCGTTTTCCTTCACGTTCATCACCGGGCTGCTGTACGTCATGCAGATGTACTACATCCACCACCGGCGCGTGGGCCTGGTGTTTTCGCGGCTGCCCGCGCTGGGCATGCTGGACGAGATGAACCTGAAGGCAACGCTCATCGGATGGGTATTCCTGTCCGCGGGTATCGCAACGGGGATCTGGTGGGCGACGGCCGCGTGGGAATCGATAATGCCCTGGCTGCTGGATCCGAAAGTACTGTGCGTGATGCTGACCTGGGTTATCTACACTACCCAGCTGATTACGCGCTATACCGCGGGCTGGCAAGGCGAAAGGGCGGCCATCATTTCCATGGCCGGGTTCGCGTCCGTGCTGCTGGCCTATCTCGGCGCCGGACTATGGACCAACCTGCATATATTCGACTGATCCGGCGACCGGCTCCGGTGAGAGATGCGGTGACCGATCCGGTGAAAGATCCGGAGCCTTATGCCAACGAGAGATGCGGTGACCGATCGGGTGAAGATGGAAGTAAGGCCATGAAGAAATACTACCCCGCTTTCGTTGACATCGAAGGACAGCCGTGCCTGGTGGTGGGCGGCGGCGCGATTGCGGCTGAAAAGGCTGAATCGCTGCTCGCATGCGGAGGGGTTGTAACCGTGATCAGCCCCGATCTGACGGAGGAACTGCGCGACCGGGCGGAGCGGGACGAATTGCGCTGGCTCGCGAGGCGGTACGAACCCGGCGACGTCCGGGATTTCAGGCTGGTCATCTCCGCGACCGACTCCGCGGAAGTCAACGAGCGGGTCTACGTGGACGCCGAGACGGAGGGCGTCATGGTCAACGTGGTGGACGTGCCCGCACTGTGCAGGTACATCGTGCCATCCATCGTTCGGCAGGGCGACCTGTGCATCGCCATATCCACGGGAGGCAAGAGCCCCGCGCTGGCGAAGAAGATCCGTGGGCAGCTGGAAGAGGCATTCGGGGCCGAGTACGCCGTCCTGCTCGACCTGCTGGGAGAGTTCCGCCCCCGGATGAAGGACAGGCACCCCGACGAAATCGAAACGCGCGCGAGGTTGTGGACGTCCCTGGTAGATTCCGACCTCCTCGATCTCATACGCGCCGGACGCGCGGAAGAAGCACGCGACAGGGTGGAGTCATGCATCTTACACTCGTCGGACTGAGTCACCATACCGCGCCTGTGGATGTACGCGACCAGGCGGTGCTGACGAAGTCGCTCCAGGATAAGGCCCTTTCCTTCGTGAAGACTTCGACCGGCATTTTGGAAGCGGTACTGCTTTCAACTTGCAACCGCAGTGAAATGTACGCGACCACCGATGAGGAACATACCGATCCCGGTCCGATCGAAGCGTGGTTCCACGAGATCCACGGCGTGGACAAAGGCGTACTGTCTCCTTACCTCTATCACCGGAGGGACGAGGCGGTCATCCGGCACCTGTTCCGGGTCGTTTCCAGCCTGGACTCGATGGTCGTCGGGGAACAGCAGATCCTCGGCCAGGTCAGAGAGGCCTACATGCAATCGCTGAACACGAAGACCACGGGACTGGTCCTCAACCGGTTGTTCGAGAAGGCGCTGGCCGTGGGCAAGCAGGTGCGGGAGACGACGGAGATCGGGTCGGGCTCGGTTTCCGTCAGTTCCGTGGCGGTCGAACTCGCGCGGAAGATCTTCAAGGACCTGCGGCAGCATACGGCCATGTTGATCGGGGCGGGAGAGACCGGCGAACGCACCGCGGAATACCTCGTCGACCAGGGCGTGAAGCGGCTCATCGTCGCCAACAGGACCTATGACCGGGCCGCCGACCTGGCCCACCGCTTCGACGGGATCGCCGTTTCCCTGCACGACGGACTGCAGATGATCTCCGACGTCGATATCGTCATCAGTTCCACCGGCGCCACCGAACCGGTGCTGGGAAGGGACCGGATGATCGACATCATGCACGATCGTCATAACCGGCCCATTTTCCTGATCGACATCGCCGCGCCGCGTGATATCGACCCCCGCGTGCGTGATCTCTATAACGTGATCCTTTACGACATGGACGACCTGCAATCGGTGGTGGACGACAACGCAGAGGCGCGTAAGGTGGAAGCGGAGAAGGTGGAGGCGATCGTCGAGACGGAGGTAGAACGGTTGCTCGCGTGGTACCAGAATCTCTCCATCACGCCCACCATTGCCCAACTCCGCCACTTCGCGGACGACGTCCGGCACCAGGAAGTCGGCCGCGCCTTCGCGCAACTCGGTCATCTTTCCGAAGAGGACCGCGAGACCGTGGACAAGATGACCCGCGCCATCGTAAACAAGCTGCTTCATCAACCGACGGTCCAGCTCAGAAACACTTCCGATCCGGAGCACAAGGACTACCACCTCTACAGCCTGCGCCATCTATTCGGACTCGACGAACACAGGAACGAAAAGAACGGCGCCGGGAACGAATAGCGCGGCGAGTCCAGGCGTCCGGGACGTCGATCCCATTCCATGGCTTCTTCATTGATCATAGGCACCCGCGGCAGCAGGCTGGCCCTCGTCCAGGCCCATTCGGTGGCCAGGGACCTGGAAACGGGCCAGGACGGCCTGTCCGTGCAGGTGCGCGTCCTCAAGACGAAGGGCGATGCGGACAGGAGCGCCTCCCTGGACACCTTCGGCGGCGAGGGCGTCTTCGTCAAGGAACTGGAACGCGCCCTGGTCTCGGGAGAGATCGACATGGCCGTACACAGTCTCAAGGACCTGCCTACGTCCCTTCCCGATGGATTGGCGATCGCCGCGGTGCCGGAGCGCGTGGACGCGCGGGACGCCCTGATCAGCAGCGACGGCGCCGGCCTCGACGAACTCCCATCGGGCGCCCTGGTCGCCACGGGGAGTCCGAGGCGGAGGTCGCAGCTTCAACATTACCGGCCGGATCTGCGCTTTTCGGGCATTCGCGGGAATATCGACACCAGGTTGAAGAAACTGGACGAACCCGACGGTCCGGACGCCATCGTGCTGGCCGTGGCTGGGTTGCAGCGACTGGGCTGGAATGAACGCATATCCGAGATATTGCCGCCGGAGGTCTGCATGCCGGCCGTCGGCCAGGCGCCGCTCGCGATTGAAACCCGTAAGGACGATCATCCCACCCTGGAAGCGGCAAGGCGAATCGAGGACCTCCCGGCCAGGCAGGCGGTGATGGCGGAGCGGTCTTTTCTTTATCGTATAGGCGGCGGTTGCCATACCCCGGTCGGCGCTTGGGGGAGAATCCGGAACGATTACCTGGAATTGGACGCCGTGCTGGCCGCCGATGACGGCAGCTGGATCGCGCGCCACGGCTTGCGGGGACTGCCGGAAGAAGGACCCGAACTGGGCCGCCGGCTGGCGGAAGCGGTGATGGCGCGGGCCGAACAGGCCGAGCAGGCCAAGCGGGCCGAACA
>JAPOOT010000373.1 GCA_026713285.1 Gemmatimonadota bacterium
ACACGATCTGGTTGACCTATCCCCGCAACCATGCGTACCTTACCATATAGGAAGACGACAGAACGACAGAAAGGAGCTTGCGATGACGGATTAACCTGCCCCGTATTCAACCACCAACACCATGTCGATTCAGTTCTTGGGGGACACAGTCCCGACCCCCTGGCAACGGGTTCGATCCTACAGACTCAACCGTCCGAAATACGTTAGCCACCCCATTCACATCGCAAGAACATGCAATGCAGGTCGAGCCAGAAGTTAGTGGCTTTTATACCTGCGTGTCTTGCACCGGAAAACGAGATAAAGCGATCTCGCCCATGAGAGCGGGCTGGGCATCTTGCGCGGAGAAAGTAGCATGCGGCGACATATCTCCTTACAGCCTACCGTCGACAACAAGGCCGATCCGTTGTCCATCGACGCTGCGCGGTTGCTGCAGGCCAGCATCGCGCCGAACACGGCGAAGGCGTATGGTGATGCATTGCGCAAGTTGTTCGAGCGCCTGGATGGGCAGACACTGACCGACGCTGCGCTGGCCGGTTACCTGGCGCACTTGTATACCAGGGGACTTGCGCCGGCCTCCGTCACGGTTGTGGTACAGGCTGTCCGTTTCTGGGAAAAGCTGGAAAACCGTCCGTCAAGCGTAGGGTCGTTGACGAGTCGGACGCTGGCCGGAATCCGCCGCGAAGGACGGAACCGGGGCCGCGGCCAGGTAACCGGGCTGACCCGCGAAACGGTCAATCTCATGGTTCAGAACGCCGTCGATACCGACACCCTGGCCGGACTGAGAGACGCCGCGCTGTTTCGTGTAATGAGCGATGCCCTGTTGCGGATTGGGGAAGCCGTCGCCATCGACTGCGAGCACGTCTCCACCCAGTTCGACGGGAGCGGTCGGCTGATGTTGCTTCGAAGCAAGACCGACCAGGAGGGAAAGGGTACCAGCCTCTTCCTGACCAACCGTACCGTCCACGCGATCCGGCAGTTGAAGTATGAAGCGGGGTTCACCACCGGCCCCCTCTTCCGCCGGATGGTGAAGGGCGACCGAATGTGCGACGGCCGTCTGACGGTGGACGGCGCCCGGCTGACTATCAAAGCGTCTGCGGAGCGGGTCGGTATCAAGGGCGTGAGCGGCCACAGTCTTCGCATCGGAACCGCCCAGGAACTCGCGCAGCGCGGCGCATCCCTGGTGGAATTGCAGAACGCCGGCCGATGGACCGACAGCCAGATGCCCGCGCACTACACCCGCGAGCAGGCCGCGAGCAAGGGCGCCGTCGCCCGCTTGCTGGGGATTGACTGAGGGGAGACGTCACGCGTGCGACATCAGCGTCTTTTCAGCAGTTCGGCCAGTTCGTCCACCGTGGTCACAGGTCGGCGGCACACGAACTGCTCGCAGACGTAGGCCGTAGTCGCGCCATCGATCTGCGGCCGGTTGGCGAGGAGCGGGATGAGCTCCGGCGCATCACCGTACCCGGCGGCCGGATCGTGCAGGGCAACGACCTTGTTCGGCAGGAACGTTCGGTCGATCAGTTCCAGCATGGCCACCGTGGCGGCGTCCTCCCTGGCGCCGACCAGGGCGATCTCCACGGGCGTATCGAGGTACCAGGAAAGGCCGCACAGCAGTTGGCCGAAGCCCCCCGGCGCCGCGCCCATGTAGTCCGTGAACAGCGAGAGGGTCTGTCCGGCCCGGTCCCGGTATTCGTTCCTGCCGGTGAACGCTGCCAGCCGGAGCAGGTTCAGCACGCTCACCGCATTGCCCGAGGGGATGGCGTTGTCGTAGGGGTTCTTGGACCGGACGATGAGGGTCTCGTGGTCGTCGCTGGTGAAGAAGAAGCCGCCGTCCTGCCCGTCCCAGAACCGCTCGATCGCCGTATCCATGAGCGTCGCGGCGTGGGTGAACCAGGCCGGGTCGAATGTCGCCTCGTACAAATCGAGCAGGGCGGCGACCGTGAAGGCATAGTCGTCCAAGTAGCCGTTGAACCGCGCCCGGCCGTCCTTGAACGTGTGCATGAGCCGGCCGTCCTCGTACTGCGCGTCCAGGATGAACCGCATCGAGTCCGCCGCCGCATCGAGCCAGGCCGGTTCGCCGAAGACGCGGCTTGCCCCGGC
>JAPOOT010000241.1 GCA_026713285.1 Gemmatimonadota bacterium
GGCGTCCACCGCCTCCTGCTGATAGGGGAAGGGAGACCGGTCCGACTGAAAGGACAGTTCCAGTTTCCCGTAGGACCGGGCGTCGTCCCGGTAAGGCAATCCCCGGTCGGCCAGCCGCGTTATGATCTCGCGGTAATGCCGTGCCGGAGCACGGTAAAGCGACACCCGGCGGTCAAAAGCGCAGCCCGGAAGCTTCAACTCGGCCACCGTGGCTCTGTCGCCATGCACCAGGATGGTCCCGCGGTCGAATTCGAGTCTGAACATGTGATCGGGACCTAGCGCGCGGCCGGCGGGCCGGCAGGGACTTGGACTGCGCGTTCTCCACGGGCCGCTCTCGAGGAGCGTTTCGCTTCGCGTGCCGAATTGCCAAGCTATTCCCGATCTTCGAAGACTTCGTCGCGCCGGGTGGCAAGCACGGTCTTCAACGCATCGATGAACCGGTCGATATCCTCGTAACTGTCGTAGAAATGGGTGGAAATCCGGAAGACGGGTAGATCGCCCGCACGGGTAGCGGCGATCTGGATGCGGTACTCCTCCCACATGATTTGCACGATGCGATGGAGGCTGCACCCGTCTATGGTGAAGGAGGTCAGAAATCCCGACATCTCTGGCCCAGGCGGCACGGCCATGCGAGCGCCCTCGATCTCCTCCTCGACCAGTTCGCGCAGGTACCGGGCCAGGTCCAGGCAGTAGGGCCGAATCCGGTCTTCCCATCCGATGTCCTGCTGGTAATCGATGGCCGCACCCAGTCCGGCGAAATGGGTCGTATCGTGGGTCCCTGTCACGTCGAACCGTCTCGCGTGGCTGAACGGCGCCGTATTGTATCCCAGGATCGGCGCCGGTAGCGAACTCAGGTAAGGATCGGCCACGTATACGATTCCCGTGCCCTTGGGCGCGAGCAGCCACTTGTGCGTGCTGCTCGCGTAGAAATCGCATCCCCAGGCTTCGATGTCGACCGGAACCATCCCGACCGCGTGCGCGCCGTCCACCACCGCGACCGCGCCGCGGTCATGGGCCAGGGCGGTCAGCTCGCGGACCGGCGCAACAAGGCCGGTGGTGCAATAGACGTGGGAGAAGACCATGACCTGGGTCCGCGCCGTGACATGGGCGGCGAAGGCGTCCACGATCTCTTGCGGTGAATCGGGCGGCGTGGGCAGCGGGACCTTCCGGATCAGGACGTGCTGCGTCCTGGCCATGTGCTCCCACATGCGCTGGACCGAGGGGTATTCCTGGTCACTCATCAGCACCTCGCCGCCGGGCTGCAGGGGCAGTCCGCGGGCGGGTACATTCATGCCCATCGTGGTGTTGAGCACCAGGGCCACGTTTTTGGCCGAAGCACCGGTGAAACGCGCTGCTTTCTCGCGGGCCGCCTCGACCCGAGACCCCATGACCCGGTCACGCTGGTTGTAAAGCGGATTCGCCTCCACCTGGCGCAACCAATCGATCACCTGCTCGATCACGGGCTTCGCGGAAGGACCTACCGAACCGCCCTGGAGGAAAGTCACGCCGTCCTCGAGGTAGAACTGACGGCGTATATCCGCCCAGAAAGCCCGCTCTTCGTCGGAAATGGGTTTTTCACGCGCAGCCATAGGGCGTATGCCTCCTTGTACAGGGTCATCCTGTCCGGACTTCCGTTTTCAGGTCATCAGTGAAATGTGAAAGAGATAGGCCCAATGTCAAGCGGTTTAAGGGTTTAACCGCGCGCGCACCGGCCATCGCGCGGACACGGCGATTCTTGACAGAAGACGGAAGGAGTATAAGTTATGAAGCCCGGCCCCGAAGTCTCCGTTGTAATGTTACATTGAACCAGGAGCGAACTTCCGTGTCCCGTCCCAATGTCATATTCATCATGGCGGACCAGATGCGCGGCGACTGTCTGGGTTGCGACGGGCATCCCGTGGTGGAAACCCCGAACCTGGATCACCTGGCCGCCAGGGGCACGCGGTTTCCCCACGCCTACACCGCGGTGCCATCCTGCATACCCGCCCGGTCGACCGTGATGACCGGCATGGACCAGTGGCACACGGGCGTCCTCGGCATGGGGCGGGGACAGGGACCCATACCCAACGACTTCCCTCATACCCTGGCCGGCACGCTGGCAAATGCCGGGTATGCGACCCACCTGGTGGGCAAGGGCCACTTCTCGCCGCAACGTGCGGACATGGGTTTTCAGTCTGTGGAGCTGGATGAATCCGGCCGGATGTTCGCCCAGGGCCTGCGGGACGAATACCGCCAGTGGTTCGATCGGGAGAAAAAGCGGGACATCACCCCGGACGATCACGGGGTCAACTGGAATTCGTGGATCGGACGCCCCTGGCACACGGAGGAATACCTCCATCCGACCGCATGGACCATGAGCCGGGCGATCCATTACATCTCGCAGCGGGACCGATCGAGGCCCTTCTTCCTCAACGTGAGCTTCGCCCGTCCCCATTCGCCGTACGTCCCCCCGGGCTGGTACTTCGACCTGTACCACGACCGGGAGACTCCGCCGCCGTTCATCGGCGACTGGGCGGACATGCACGACGTGCCCTTCGACGCCACGGACGTGAACGCGTGGCGGGGCAGGCAGTCGGATCACCGCATACACCGCGGCAGGTCCGGTTATTACGGAGAGATCTCGTTCATCGACACGCAGATCGGGCGTCTCAAGAACTGGATGGAACGATACGAGCCGGAGGCCTGGTCCAACACCTGGGTCGTCTTCACGTCCGACCACGGCGACATGGTCGGAGATCAC
>JAPOOT010000349.1 GCA_026713285.1 Gemmatimonadota bacterium
CCGGCCCGCCGCGCCAGGTAGCCGTCCAGGGCGTCTTCCCACGGGGGGATCGCCGCGATGCCCAGGGACCGGATCCGGCCGTTGTCCAGTACGGTATACAGGGGACGGGCGGCCGGCGCCCCGTACGATTCGGTGGACGTGGGTTTCACTGCCGTTTCTATTCCTGTTTTCTGAAAGATGGTCCGCGCAAAGTCGAAGTAGGAGCACGCGCCGCCGCTGGTGACGTGGTACGTGCCATAGGCATCGGTTGTGACGAGTTCCCCGAGTGCCCTGGCCAGGTCCGCCGTTGCCGTGGGCGACATCACCTGGTCGCTAACCACGACCACTTCCCGTCTTTCCATGCCCGCCCGGATCATGGCCTCGATGAAATTGTACCCCTTCCCACCACCGCCGGAATGTCCGAACAGGCCGGTGGTCCGGATGATGAAATGACGGTCCCAGGTCGACCGCACCAAATGCTCGCCGGACAGCTTGGCCGTGCCGTATACGTTCAGCGGCAGGGGCAGGTCATCTTCCCGGTATGGCCGGTCCGCCGTGCCGTCGAAGACGAAATTCGTGCTGATGTGCACCAGTTTCGCCGCGTACATGCGGCATGCCATGGCCAGGTGCCAGGGACCGAAGGCATTGACGGCAAATGTCTTGTCGGGACGGGACTCGCACTCGTCGACCCTGTGGTACGCCGCGGCGTTAATCACCGCATCGGGCCGGTGGTCCTTCAGCAGGGCGTACACACGGTGTTTCTCCGTGACGTCGAGCTCGTCGCGTGTGCACGGAATCAACTCGTGATCCGTCAGCGAACGCTGCAGGTCCGTACCCAGTTGTCCACGGGCGCCGGTTATGAGAATGCGCATGTATTCGAGCCGATCATTGCCCGGCGGTCCGCAGGTGGTGCTCAACGACCCCGGCGGCGCGGGTGACGGCTTCGTCGATCCGGGACGCGTCTTTTCCGCCGGCCTGCGCCATGTGCGCTTTTCCGCCGCCGCCGCCGCCGATGAAGGCGGCCACGTCCCGCGCCAGCCTGCCCGCGTGCAGGCCGCGCCCGGAGATCGCACCGTCTGTCACCACGACGATGCAGACGGGCCGGTCCTCGAAGCTTGCGAAGAGTACGCCCACCGCGGCGCCGGAAAGGCGCGCGCGCAACGTGTCTCCCATGGCGCGGAGGGTGTCGATGTCCGGGCATTCCACACGACCGGCGGCCACGGAGACGCCGTCCGCGTCAACGGCCCCGTCGACCAGGCCATCGGCCCAGTTCTGCGCCGAGGAACGGCCCATTTCCCTGATGTGCCGTTCCAGTTCGCGAACCCGCCCGTTCAGGTCGCCGGCCCTTTTCACCAGGTCCTCCGGCTCGCTCTTGAGGGCATCCGCGGCTCCCGCGACGAGTCCTTCGTCTCGCTTCATGGATTCGTAGGCGCCGGCGCCGGTCAGGGCCTCCACCCGCCGCACGCCGGCGGAGATGCCCGATTCACGGACCAGCCGGAACAACCCGATCTCTCCCGTGGCGTCGAGGTGCGTACCGCCGCACAGTTCAAGGCTCGCGTCTCCGATGCGCACCACGCGTACCCTGTCCTCGTACTTCTCCGTGAAAAGCGCCATGGCGCCCTGGCTTCTGGCGTCTTCCAGGCCGGTTTCGAACGGTTCGACGCCGATGTTTTCCCAGATCAACTCGTTGACCCTGCGTTCGATGGCGTTCAGTTCGTCGGGGTCTACTGGTTTGAAATGGGCGAAGTCGAATCTCAGGCGGTCGGGCGCGACCACGGAGCCTCGCTGTTCCACGTGGGCGCCCAGGGTCTCCCGCAGCACGGCGTGCAGCAAGTGGGTGGCCGTGTGGTTCCGCATGATGGCCTGCCTGCGCGCGGCGTCGACGTGCGCGGCGACGACCATGCCCGGTTCGAGACGGGCGGCGCTGTCAGGATCGCAGTGGTGGATGATTGTGTCGCCGACCCGCGTGGCGTCCCGCACGGCGATCCGATCGCCCGCCTCCGTCTCCAGCCAGCCGGTGTCGCCCACCTGTCCGCCCGATTCACCATAGAACGGGGTGCTGGACAGGACGACGGAACCATGCTCATACGCCGCTATACTGGCCTTGTCGACGGTGAGCATCTCATCTCCGACGAATTCCGTCGGGTGTTCGGCCGCGAGATTGCCGCCGGCTGTTGATACGCCACCGGAGGCCGTGCCTGCTTGTTCTGTTTTCTTTCTTCTGGTCCTGGACCTTGCCCGCTGCGCCTCCATTTCCGTCTCGAAACCGGCCAGGTCCACGGTCAGGCCCTTTTCGTCGGCCATCAACTGCGTCAGGTCCAGGGGAAAGCCGTAGGTATCGTACAGTTTGAAGGCCTCGTCGCCCCGGACCTCGCTGCGTCCCTCGGCATCCGCCCGCTCCGCCATGTCCTCGAAGAGTTCGATTCCGTGGTCCAATGTGCGGCCGAAGGCCACTTCCTCGGATTGGATCACCGTCTCCACTTTCTCACGGGCAGACGGGAGTTCCGGGTAGGCCTCGCCCATCTGTTCCGTCAGCGTCGGCACAAGCCGATACAGGAAGGGCCTGGAAAGACCCAGCGTGCGGCCATACCGCGACGCACGGCGCAGGATCCGGCGCAGCACGTAGCCCCGGCCTTCGTTGGAGGGCAGGACGCCGTCGGCAATGGCGAAAGTCAGGGCGCGGATGTGATCCGCGAGCACGCGGTTGGCCATGGCCGTATCCTCTTCCGCGTAGGGCCGTTCCGACAATGCTCCGATGTGGTCCATGAGCGGCTGGAACACGTCGGTCTCGTAATTCGTATCCACGTCCTGAAATATGCTGAGCATGCGCTCGAATCCCATTCCGGTGTCAACGTGCCGGGCAGGCAGCGGCGTCAGCACGCCGTTGGTTCCCCGGTCATACTGTATGAAGACCAGGTTCCAGATCTCCACGAACCGCTTGCAGTCCCCGTTCACCTCGCAGACATGGTCCGGATCGCCTTTCAAATCACAGCGTTCCGGTCCCCGGTCATAGTGGATTTCGGAGTTGGGCCCGCACGGACCGGTCTCGCCCATCTCCCAGAAGTTGTCTTTCTCGTCGAATCTCAGGATCCGGTCGGCCGCCACGCCGGTGTGCCGCTTCCAGAGCTGCTCGGATTCGTCGTCCTCCCGGAACACGGTCGCCCAGAGCAGGTCGGGGGTCAGTTTCCATTCTTCGGTCAGCAGTTCCCAGGCCCAGACGATGGCCTCTTCCTTGTAGTAGTCTCCGAAGGACCAGTTGCCAAGCATCTCGAAGAAGGTCTGGTGGATGGGCGACCTGCCCACGTCCTCGAGGTCGTTGTGCTTTCCGCCGGCCCGGATGCATTTCTGGAAATCCACCGCGCGCACGTAGTCGCGGGTGCTCTGTCCCAGGAATACGTCTTTGAACTGGTTCATCCCCGCGTTGGTGAACAGCAGGGTAGGATCGTCCCAGGGTACCACGCTGGCGCTCGGGACGACGGTGTGGTCACGGTCGGCGAAAAAACCCGTAAACGACTTGCGGAGTTCGGTTCCGGTCAATTTTCGGATGCCTCTATTTCGTCTATTTCATCCAGTACGCGGTGGACGACGCTGTAGATCACGGCCTGCCCGAACCCCCGCCTTCCCAGGAATGCGACCATGCGGCGGTGGGCCGCGTCGCGGTCCAGCCGGGCATAGCGCTGGGCCTGGCGACGCAGTGCCTCGTAGGCCCGGCTGGTTTCCCCTTCGCCGGATGCACTTTCCTCCAGGGCGGCTTCGACGATCTCGGCGTCGATCCCCTTCTGACGTAACTCGCGGCGCAGCAGGGATAGTCCGACCGGCCTTTTCCGAAGCCGTTCGTCGATCCACAGCCGGGCGAAACGCCCATCGTCGATGAGTCCCACGTTCTCGAGCCGGTCCAGCACCTCCTCGATGACGTTGTCCGGCCGGCCCCGGGATCTGAGTTTCACCGCCAGTTCGCGGCGGGTCCGCATGCGATGGTCGATGAGCCGGTGGGCTTCCGTCATGGCGCGGGCGACGCCGTCGGCCAGTTCCATCTCTTGCAGCCGTTCCGGGTCCATCGCCAACCCGTCGAAAAGTCCGAACCGGAGGAAGGTCTCTTCCGTGATCGTCAAGGTGCGTTCGCCGTCGATCGTGACCTTGCGTTCCCGGCGTCCGCCGCTGCCTCTGGCGCTGATGTCCGTAACGGTCGGCATATTCATCCCAGCTCTACGTGATCCATGACCGTGTAGACCGGTCCTTCCGGTTTCAGGTCGCTCTTCACGACTGCCACTCGAGTCACCGGAAACGGTTCGGTCTCGAAGGCCGTCGCCTGGACCCTTTCGGTGAGTTTGGCCAGACCCTTTGGCGACCGAACTCTTCCGATGGTCAGGTGCGGCGAAAAGGGCCTTTCCTCCCGAACGAAGCCGCAGGTGTGCAATTCGCTTTCGATGCACTGCTGCATGGCGGTCAGTTTCTCCCGGCCTTCATTGACGGAAACCCAGAAGACGCGGGGGCGGTTCAAATCCGGGAATGCGCCTACGCGCCCCAGTTTCAAGTCGAATGAGTCGATGGCATCCAGCGCCGTACACAGTCCATTCCGGATCACCGCCGACTGGTCCGTCTCGATGTTGCCCAGGAACTTCAGCGTAATGTGGATATTCCCCGGTTCGACCCACTTGATATCGGTCTCCGTCCCTTTCAGTCGATTCTCAAGTTCCGCGATACGGTCCCTGATTGCAACCGGAACTTCCACGGCGATAAACGTGCGCATCGGTAGCCTTTCTACGGAGCGACCGGGCATTCAGTTCCCCGGAAGCTGATTTGTACTAGCTGCGCGGGTCAGCGCCTGCCGCAGCAGATTCAGCGCGGCCAGGGCGGCTCGCGACTTGTTGACATGCCGGTCCGGACCCAGCAAGAGTTTACGCGTCTCCACGCCGTCCGCAGTAGCGAGTCCCAGGTAGACCAGTCCCACAGGCTTCTCGGGGGTTCCGCCGCCGGGTCCTGCTACGCCGGTCGTGGACAGGCCGTAAGTGGCGCCGCTGGTCTGCCGCATACCCGTGGCCATGGCGGCCGCCGTTTCCGCGCTGACCGCGCCGTGCCGGTCGATCGTCCCGACGGGCACCTCGAGGCGCGCCATTTTCGCGGCGTTGCTATAGGATACGACCCCTTCCTTCAGGTAATCGGAACTGCCCGGCACGTCGGTCATGCGGGATGCCACCAGGCCGCCGGTGCAGGACTCGGCGACCGCCACCGTCGCGCCCGCGTCCTTCAACAGACGTCCCACCACTTCCTCGAGCGTATCGTCGTCCACGCCGTATATGTGTTCGCCGGCCCGGGAGACCATCCGGGTTTCGACGGCTTCGATACGCCGCCTGGCTTCGTCCCCGGTGCGGCCCTCGGCCGTGAGACGGAGGTTGACGCCGGTCTCCTGGGGCAGGGAAGCTATCTTTACGTCCTTGGCCTCATCGATGACATCGCCGATGATCTGGGTAAGGCTCGATTCGCCGATTCCGGTCGTCCGGATCCACCGGTGCAGGATGACCCTGCCCGCGCCTTTGTCCCTCAGCCGCGGAAGCACCTGTTCGTTCAGCATCTGCTTCATCTCGCGGGGAACGCCCGGCATGACGAAGACGGCGGTCCCGTGATGGTGCGCAAGGAAGCCGGGCGCCGTGCCGACGGGATTGTCGAGCACCTCGGCGTGCCTTGGCATGTAGGCCTGGATGCGGTTGGATTCCGGCATGGCCATGCCCCGCCGGGTGAACATGCTTTCCACGGTTTCGAGTATATCGGGATGAAACACCAGGTCCTGACCGATTGCTTCGGCGATTACGGTCTTGGTCACATCGTCGTGGGTCGGCCCCAGGCCGCCCGTTACGAGCACGGCGTCCGCCTGCCGGCACGCGACTTCCAGGGCCCCGCCGATGCGGGAACCCTCGTCGCCCACGGTTATGGAGAAGACCGGTTCGATACCGGTTTCCGTCAGGCGCTGGCCGATGTAGGCGGCGTTGGTGTCGACCACGGAACCGTAGAGCAGTTCGTCGCCGATCGTGATGATCGCGGCGGATTTCATATAACGAGCCATCCAATGAGCAATAAGAGGAGATGGGCGTAGACCGCGGCCACGGCGTCGTCCATCATGACCCCCAGTCCGCCGGGGAGGCGCTGCATCCGGTCGCAGGGGAATGGTTTCCATATGTCCAGGACACGAAACAGGACG
Source organism: Gemmatimonadota bacterium (assembly GCA_026713285.1). Lineage (GTDB taxonomy): Bacteria > JAAXHH01 > JAAXHH01 > JAAXHH01 > JAAXHH01 > JAAXHH01. The sequence goes on from JAPOOT010000349.1 coordinate 6,176, forward strand.
AAGCCCGCAACCACCGTCCAAAGATCGATCGGCATGCCGGCGAAGACGATCAGGACGCCCACGATTTCGTCGATTACGATCTCGGGCCCGTCGTGGCCGAACCGGGGTTCCGCGTGGCTCGATACCCAGACGCCGAGGACGAACAGGACCGCGGTGGCCAGCAGGTAGTACGGGAGGGTCAGCCCGAGCGGTCCGGCAAGTACCCAGACCAGTCCGACTCCCAGCACGCTCCCCGCCGTGCCGGGCGCGCGCGGCGTGTAGCCGGCGTAACATCCGGTCGACAGCAGGATGATCAATGCGCCCATTCCTACCTCAGCAGACTGGTGAAGATCGACCGGTTCTTGACGACGTAGTCGAGGCCGGAACTGACCGTGAGCGACATGGAGACGAAGACCATGCCGTTGAGGACCCACCAGGCGATATCGTCGAACTCCCCGTTCCACTGGCCGAAGGCGACCATGGTCGTCTGGACGTTGATGTAGAGCAGGATGATCACGATGACCACCATCTGCGAAGCGGTCTTCCACTTGGCGACCTGGGTCGGCAGGATGAGCTGCCCCCGGTACGCCGCGATGCATCGCAGCCCGGTCACGATGAAGTCTCTCCCGATGATGACCAGGACCATCCAGGTGTAGATGTATCCGAGGGACGCGAAGCAGATCAGGGCGGTGGACGTGAGGATCTTGTCCGCCAGGGGGTCCATGAACTTGCCGAAACTGGTGATCACGCCGGTCTTGCGCGCCAGGTAGCCGTCGTACAGGTCCGTCAGGGAAGCGATCATGAAGATCACCAGGGCGATGTACCGCGTATACAATGTATCCACCAGGAAGAAGACCATGAAGATGGGACTCAGGATGATCCGGAATATGGTCAGTTTGTTTGGCAGATTCATGGCGGCATGGGGATCGCCGGTTTGGCCCGGCAATCGCTATTCTGTTCCGTGTTACAACTCTGTACGGCCTTCCAGGGCGCGGGCCAGGGTCACTTCGTCGGCGTATTCCAGATCGCCTCCCATGGGAAGACCGCGGGCGAGGCGGGTAACCCGTACGCCCAGCGGCTTGATCAGGCGGCTCAGGTAGAGCGCGGTGGCCTCTCCCTCGATATTGGGATTGGTCGCGATGATAACCTCTTCCACCGATTCGCCCATGCGCTGCATGAGCTCCCGGGCGCGTATGTCATCCGGGGTGATGTTGTCGAGCGGCGAAAGCGCGCCGTGGAGCACGTGGTACAGGCCGCGGTACTCGCCCGTGCTTTCGAGCGTGATCACGTCCCGTGGTTCTTCCACGACGCAGATAGTCTCCGGTTTTCGTCGGGCGTCGTGACAGATCTCGCAGGTCTCGGACTCGGTGATGTTCCAGCACACGTCGCAGTACCGTACCTTTTCCTTTACCGCCCGAATGGCGTCGGACAGCGAGAAGGCGCGTTCGGCCGGTCCCTTCAGAATATGGAAGGCCAGCCGCTGGGCCGTCACCCTGCCGATATTGGGCAGGCGGCTCAGCTCGTCCACCAGGATAGCCAGGGCCTCCGAACTGTACTTGCGCGCCATGCTTTCAATCCCTGATGCGTTGTGCCGGGTTCAGCGGTACGCCGCGTGACGTGGCGTTATTGACCCAGGCCGGGTAAGTTGAGTCCGCCGGTGATCTGGCCCATCTCCTGATCCATCATTTCCTGCGCCTTCTGCTGACCCCGGCTGACGGCAGCCAGTACGAGATCCTCAAGCATCCCCACGTCATCGGCGTCCACCACGGCCGGATCGATCCTGAGCTCAACGACGTTCAGCTTGCCGTCGACCACCGCGGTGACCATGCCGCCGCCGGCCGTGCCTTCGACCCGGCGCCCGGCGATTTCTTCCTGAAGCTGCATCATCTTCTTCTGCATTCTCTGAACGCGCTTCATCATGCCCGACATGCCTTTTGCCATAACCTCATCCTTTCCTTTCCAGTTCTAACTCGGCCGACGCGCGTCCAGTTCGAACTCGGCCGACGCGCGGCCGCCGTGATCCGATTTCAGTCCGTTACGATCTGGCCGTCGAAAGCCTGGACGATCTTCATGACGGCCGGATCTTTCGCGGCGCCAGCGCGGGCATCTGCCGCCTGCCTGGCGGTTTTGCCTGTCGCCTGGATTTCCCGTTCTTCCCCGGCAGGATCTTCATCAATACCGGAATGCGGGTCCATGACCGGTCCGGCGTCATCCGCCGTGTTTTTGATGTGGTCCGTTCCCGGCGCGGCTTCGTCCGTTCGCGCCCGGGCTTCGTCCATCGGACCGGAGTCCGTTCGCGCTCGGGCTTCGTCCATCGGCCCGGAGTCCGTTCCCGCCCCGTCGTTCGTTCCCGGCGCGGCTTCGTCCGTTCCCAGCCCGGCAACCGTTTCCGGCCCGGTATCCTTCGCCGCGTCGCTTTCGCCAATCTCGCATATGATCCGTACCCGTACCCCCAGGGTATCGGAGCATACAGACTGTATCAGCGCCGCGTTTTCCCGTTTTTCCGCCCGTTGCTTAAGAAAGTTCTGTTCGGGCACGAACCTGAGCGTAATGGTGGCGGGTCCTCCCGAACCGGCATCACCTGCCGGCGACCAACCCGTAAGCTCGGCTTCCTTCAATTGGTTCCCCAGGACGCTTCGCTGCCTGGTGACCTCCTCCACCACCGCGGACCAATGGTCTCGGACCGTCCGCAGATCCAGTTTCGGCGAAGTCGTGGTGGACGTCGATGATCCCGCGGATGCTGCCGGTTCGGGAACCTCCTGAACAGACGTTGACGGCGCTGCGTCCCGCGGTGGATCCGCAGTCCGGACGGACGGGGTTTCGGCAGACGGGGAAGACGGGGAAGCGGCCGTCCTGCCGGACGAAGCCGCTGAATCAGTTGCGTCTCGCGAGGCCGCCGGCTCATCTTCCGGGGACGAATCCCGCGATATGGCGGGCGGGCTCGTTCCTTCGGGAGGCGCTTCTTCAGACGCATCGACGTCATCCTCCTGGGATCCCATGCGCCGGGCCATTTCGGACAGCCGGGTCATAACGTCCGTCAGGTGCACGGATCGCGACATGCGTATCATGCGGACGATACCCGTCTCGAGCTGCACCCTGGGCAGCGCGCTTTGCTTGACGGCCTCTTCCATTTGCGTGGCCAGTTGCGATAGCCTGAGCAGGTCCTCCGTATCGAATCGTTCGACCTGTTCCCGGTAGCGGTAGAGCTCCAGCGCGGCATCGCCGATAAGCGCTTCCACCTCCGGCGCCGCCTTGACTACGAGCAGGTTGCGCAGGTGTTCCAGGATCCCCAGGATGATCTCTTCGAGGTCGTGGCCCTGGCGGAAGATCCGGTCGACCAGGTCCAGTCCCCTCGGGACGTCCTGGTCCGCCACGGTGTCCAGCAGTTCGAAATAGACGTCCTGATCCACGATGCCCAGGACCTCCGCCGCCTCGCTGGCGGTCAACCCGGAGCCGCCGAAGGCGACGACCTGGTCCAGCAGGCTCTCGGCGTCCCGCATGCTGCCGTCCACCCTCCGCGCGATCAGG
>JAPOOT010000332.1 GCA_026713285.1 Gemmatimonadota bacterium
CCGGAGATTACTCGAGAGGCGGTAAAAGTACTGAAGGCTGTCGGCAGAAACCACCGCCTGGATCTTGCCTTCTCCCATCATCTCGTCGGAGGAGCCTCGATAGACGCCCGTGGCGATGCGCTTTCTAAAGAGGTAGTTGCATCATGCAAGCAAAGTGACGCGGTCCTGTTCGGCGCGGTGGGCGGCCCCAAATGGGACCACCTCGGCATGGCAGACCGGGCTGATCAATCCCTTATTCGTTTAAGGCAGGAACTGGCCGTGTATGCGAATCTAAGGCAGTTCAGGTTGTATGCTGGGATGGAAGACGCGTCCGCCATAAAAGCCGATATCCTGGCCAGGGGCGTTGATTTCATCATACTCCGCGAACTGTCCAGCGGAGCGTACTATGGAAGGCCGAAATTTCAGGAAGACACGCCCCAGGGCAGAAGAGCGGTCGACACCATCGAGTACTTCGATTTTCAGGTTGAACGACTGGCGCGTTACGGATTCGAACTGGCGCGACACAGGCGTTGCAAATTGACCTCGATGTCCAAGTGGAACGCTTTGGAAACCTCCAGGCTCTGGCGCGATGTGGTCGAGGAAGTGGCGAGTGACTATCCCGATGTGGATACGCGGCACGAAATTATCGACGCAGGCGCGATGAACCTGATCCTGAGACCCAGCGAGTACGACGTCATCATTATGCCCAACATGTTCGGCGATATCCTTGGAGATGAGGCAGCTGTCCTGGCCGGCTCGATCGGTATGGTCCCGTCCGCGGAGATATCCCTGGATAGCACGCATTTGTACGAGCCCATACACGGGAGCGCCAATGATATCGAAGGCAAGAACGTGGCTAATCCGATCGGAACGATCCTGAGCGCCGCGCTGCTATTGCGGTACAGCCTGAACTGTCCGAACGGGGCCGACGATATCAATCGCGCCGTCGGCAAGGTGATCGAAGGCGGATACAGGACAGCCGACATTTGGACATCCAAAGACCAACAGCGGGTTTCGACCACGGAGATGGGCGATCTGGTGGTTGAAATGTTGCAGAATTGATCATTAAGCAGGAATCACAGGATCATTTTGTAGCATTGCTCATGACTAATACCGGGATAGCACGTATTCCCTGACAGGGAGCCTAACATGCCTTATTCACCCGGACTCAAGGACATCGTCGCGGCGGAAACCCGGCTGAGTCATGTAGATGGGGAAGTCGGCGAACTGGTCATCGCGGGATATCCGCTCGAAGAGATCGCGGAACGAGCGACGTACGAAGAGATGGTCCACCTCCTGTGGCACGGGAACCTGCCTGACAAAGTGGATCTACGCCGGTTCAAGGGAGAACTGGCCGCGTGCCGGTCGATTCCCCGTAGCTCGCTCGAGATTCTGCGCAAAGCAGCAAACGAACGCCGTTCCGTCATTGACGCGGTCCGCATGGCCGTCGCCTCCCTTCCTTCCACGGATGACGAATCGGACGCACGGACACTGGTGGCCAGACTGCCGTCCGTCGTGGCGGCCTATTGGCGCCTCCTACAGGGAAAACAGCCCATAGAACCCGACCCAGTCCTCGGTCACGTGGCCAACCTGCTGTACATGCTGCACGGCGAGAATCCAGGAGAAGACCGTGTACGCGCACTGACGACATACCTCAACACGGTGATCGACCACGGCATGAACGCCTCCACGTTCACGGCACGCGTCATTGTTTCCACGCGTTCCGACTTCATCTCAGCCATTACGGGCGCCATCGGCGCACTCAAAGGACCGTTGCACGGCGGGGCGCCGGGACCGGTCATTTCCGTGCTCGAAGCGATCGGCGATGTCGGTAATGCCGAATCATATCTCCGCGAAAAACTCGAATCGGGTGAACGCCTCATGGGCTTCGGGCACGCCGTGTATCGCGTACGCGACCCTCGGGCCGACGTCCTCTCGCGCGCCGCCAGGTCCTTTTTCGCCGATGAACACGACCTGTACACCCTGGCCCTGCATGTAGAGAAAACCGCCATCAAGCTGCTCGAGGAGTACAAGCCAGGCCGGCGTCTGCAGACCAACGTGGAGTTCTATACCGCCCTGCTCCTCAAGGGGCTGGGTCTTCACCCGGATCTGTTCACGCCCATGTTCGCCGTGGGACGTGTCGCGGGTTGGGTTGCTCACTGCATGGAGCAACGGTCCGTTGACCGCATCTTCCGGCCCGAGTCCCGGTATACGGGCATTGAATCAAATCGCTGGACGCCAGTCGAAGATCGATAAGCGACGGCAGTTTCTCCGTAGGGAATCGAATTTAACCTGATCGGGCCTTGTCAGTACTTCGGGGTTTCTTTGGTACTAGCTATACGGTGCAATCCTATTGTACAATTGTACAATTCAAATCCTAGTTGTCAGGTTTGATTCAGGTTCTGGACTGGTCCGTACGGAATGTGCTGGCATTTAGCATTTCATGTTTTCATTTTAGTTGACGTCTGAGCGACTGGCGCTACGATCAGCGACTGGTACATCGGTCAACGACTGGCGCATCGGTCGACGACAAGCGCAATGGTCGGTGGCTGGCACTTTCGGAAATCCCAGTATCGATTCCAGGAAAGGAATCCCCCCATGGCGATGGTCGACATGAAACAGATCCACGGTCTGGAAGATGTCACGGAACTGCTGGCGCGTCCCGACGAACTACGGCAACGCGCCGGGGAGCACGGTTGCCTGTTTTTTCGGCGCCTGCTCGACCCCGCGCGCGTCCTCGAGGTCCGGCGGCAGGTGCTCGGCGTGTGCCGGGAACACGGGTGGCTCGCGGATGAATCGGACCTGATGGATGGCGTCGCGAATCCCGGAATACGCGTAGGTGAAAGCGGCATCCCAAGCTGGCAGGCCTTTTACGATGACGTGCAGCGGATCCGAGATTTTCATGCGCTCGCACTGGACCCGGCGATGATCGGGATGTTGGAAGTGCTGTTCGGAGAGCCGGTACTGGCCCACAGCAGGAATATCTGCAGGCTGGTGTTCCCGGACATGAACGCCCACTCGACACCGCCCCACCAGGACAACTACTTCATCGGCGGATCGGACGAGACGTGGACGGCCTGGATTCCCCTGGGCGATTGTCCCGAGGAACTCGGCGGACTCGCCGTCAACCGGGGATCCCATCGCAGGGGCATGCTGGAGACGACCGAAGGCGTCGGACCCGGGGGGCGGCAGGTGGAGGTCGAAGACGATTCCGCCTGGGTCGGCGGCGACTATGAATGTGGCGACGTGATCATTCTCCACAGCCTGACGATCCACCAGGGCCGGGACAACGTGACATCTGACCGCCTCAGGATTTCGACCGATTACCGTTACCAGCCAAGAAGCCACCCGGTCCGGGAAGATTCACTCCAGCCTCACATGAACTGGTTGACCTGGGACGAAATATACGAACAGTGGGATGAGGACGAACCGGTGAAGTACTACTGGAAGGGCTGGGACTTGGACGTGGTCAAGCGGGAGCCGCGGTAGCACCACTGTGAGCAACTCGGTAGCCGTGCGGCGCGCAACGCGGGGGCCGCGATAGGCGTCGCAGGGAGAGCAACCGGAGAAACGCCGCAGTGCGCATCGCGGGAACCGCGCGGTGTGCAACGTGGGAGCCGCGCTGATCCGCTACTTGAACATGCCCAATTCCTTATCCAAAACCGTCAAGCACCTGATTCGACTCTTCCTCAGTAAACCGATGGCGGCACCGGTTGATATGTCGGGACGCCATGTGATCGTAACCGGCGCGTCCCCTGGTTCGCTCGGGTACGAAACTGCGCGGGTCCTTGCGGGTTGGGGCGCGACGGTCGCAGCAACCTGCGTGCGCAATGTCCCTCTCATGGAAGCGACATTAAAAGACGACTTGCGTAAGCTAGGCGCCGGCGAGGAAAACATCACGGCGCACAGGTTGGACCTCAGCGATCCGGACAGCGTAAACGACTTCGCCGCGTGGTACCGAGACAGACACCAGGGTAAGCTCCACGTATTGGTCAACAACGCGGGCATCCACCGGAAGACCTTCGCACCACGCAAGCAGCAGCCGCTGGCCGAAGATGGCATCGAAGTCCACTGGCGGACCAATTACCTCGGCGCCTTTCACCTGACATGGGTCCTGCTGCCCCTCCTGCAGCGGACTGGGCTCGAAAGCGGCGACGCACGCGTCGTCAACGTGTCCTCCGGCCTGCACGAACGGGTCGGGAACGAGGTCCTATTCGACGAAGGGACGCGCCATGAAGGACCGCTCCATGAAGGACCGAGCCACGGAGAGCCACGACAAGGAAGACCGCGCCTCTGGGAGCCGCGCCAAGGAGGGCCGCGCCCCGATATGCCGCGCTACCACTCCTGGGACGCCTACGGAAAGTCGAAACTGGCGATGATCCACATGGCATTTGAAATCGAAAGACGGTTTGCAGAATCCCACAACCTGCACGCGATGGCCGTGCATCCGGGCGTCGTAATGACCAACCTGACCCTGCCGCAGGCGTTTCGCGGAGGGATCGGCAAGGCATTGCATCGCATCAGTACCGCGCTGACCTCACTGGTCCTGCTGTCTGCGAATGCCGGGGCGCAGACCATTGTGATGTGTGCGAGCCAGCGGCAACTGCAAGGTGGGAAATACTACGAGCGCTGCGCCGTCGGCGAGCCGTCCGTGGACAGCCAGGACGAGGCCGTGGCAAAACGCCTGTGGGACCTGTCGGAACGGTGGGCCGGGACGCTCCCGCAGCTCCCGCAGCTCCCGCTACATCCAAGATAAAATCGGAATCAATCCACGGGAACATCCACTTTGGACAGCGAATTACTGGAACGGGGGTTCGTACCCCGGCCGCTGACTGACGCGCAACGCAGTGCGCTGGACACCGATGGCTTCTTCATTATGGAAGAGATCATCTCACCGGACTGGCTCGTCGAGCTGCGTCATGCGTTCGATGCGGTATTTGAATGCGAGGGAGATAAAGCCGGCGCGGAGGTTGCCCAGATGGAAGGCGTGCGCCGACTTGCCGATCTGGTCAACAAGGGACCGGTATTCGACGCGGTTTACCTGCAGCCTGAGCTCTTGACGGCCGTATACCACGTCCTGCAGAGGCCGTTCAAGCTGCACTCGCTCAACGGGCACGATCCGCTGCCCGGCAGCGGGTTACAGGCGCTGCACGCCGATTGGGGCCAGCCCGCCGCGCCAGGCGGACCGTACCATGTCGTCAACTCTTTGTGGATGCTCGACGATTTCACCCGGGACAACGGCGCGACCCGTTGCGTGCCCGGTAGCCACCTGAAACCCGGCAGGATTACGGATTACGTAACCGATCGCATGGCGGACCACCCCGACCAGGTACACCTGACGGGCCGCGCGGGGTCGGTTGCCGTATTCAACGGCAGCCTCTGGCATAGCTCGTATGTCAACCGCAGTGGCGCCCCTCGACGGACCCTGCACTGCGCCTTCATAGCCCGTGAACACCCGCAACAGACCAACCAGCGAGCGTATTTGCAGCCCGATACGGCCCAACGGCTGTCCCCGCTTGCGCGCTACATACTGGACGTCCCCCGATAGATTGTCTGATCGTCTAACCAAACAACTCCTGTATCATTTCCCGCGCCCGATCGATCACGGTTTCGAGACTGCCGGGGGCGAGCTTGGCCCAGTAGGTGACATCCTCGTTAGCCTCATGTCCACCGCGGGCATACGCCTCCCTCGTCGGCAAGTAACCGACATAGTGCGTCGTGAGGTGCGCCGGAAACAGATAGGAAGCTGGCGAGTTTACTTTGAGCGCCAGTTGCCCTTCCACAAAGGGTTCTCCGGGGAGGCCTACAATACAGAGGTCGCCGATGCGAAAGGCCTGGATCTCATAGCTGAACTCGCCGTCCCGCTGCATGCATAGTTCGACGCTGCGGGTCGATGCCGCCCGAAACCAGCGCGGGTCCACTTGACCGTTCTCTTCGCGCGGCGGTTCCGGATGCTCAGTGAGGATCGCATCGACTTCGCGCAGCCGTTCGTCCGATATCTCGCGAAAGGGCAGTCTGATCTTTTCGATCCTGGTGTCCAGTACCGCGCTGCCGTTTAACGTCATGTTGCGCATGATACGTTCGCTCAGGCCGGATAATCGTCGCCCCATACGCCGGTGGTCCGGCTTGAAATCCGGATCGAAGGGGTGCCAGGGGTTGATGTTGCCGCAACATCCGTTGACGACCAGCGGCACGGTATCGGCGCCGAACATCCGCTGCATTTCCCGGGACCAGGCGCCGGGCCAATCCGCCGACGCGGCCAGGAAGGTTTCCTCGTTTCCGTATGCATTGACCGGGTGACACGTGTAGTGCAGGAGAAAGGCCAGCGGTTTCGAATTCATATCCTGGACGCAGCACACGCCTGCCTCCGGGTCCATCGGTCCTTCCAGGTAGCATACATCCGAGATCCCGAAGGGCTGCCGCTCCCGACCAAGGGGCCTGGGCATAATTATGGTACCGTCCCTGCGAACGCCGCGTCGGTTAAAAGCCAGGTCACCCAACACGCCGCGGCCCAGACCGATGCGTGCCGGTTGTAGCCTGCCCGCTGCCTCGACCGCGGCCTCAACGGCAGCGGCTGCGGCCCGGTCGCCATAGGCGCGTTCGGCCCCGCGCAGATACTCCGTTTCCTCGGTGGTATCCAATGGAAAATCCGGATCCAGCATGAAGTAACCGAGACTCGGGGCGGAATGCGTCTGCGTCGCCTGGACCATAATCGCGTCTCGTTCTATGCCCGTCTGCTCGCAGATGGCCGCACGAATCCGGTCCGTGTATTCGCCGGTGACAATGGTGAGATCCAGGATCACGATGCAAACGTGCCGCCCGTCCGCTTCGAAGACGATGGCCTTGGCAAAGAGCGGATCCAAAACAACCTGGGTCGGACGGTGGTCACCTGCTCCGCTGCCCGCCAGATGCGTCCCCTCCGGAGGGGATATGTCGATCATCGCCGCACCGGCGCTCAGCTGGTTGGACTCGTTCATGGCTTTCCTTTCGTATGCTGGAGTTTGACCCGTGGGACGTAACCCAAAGACCCGCGCAGGGAGAATCCCGTGTGGGGAGTAACCCGTAACGTACAGACTATGGCACCAGTACCGTTTCGTAACTCAATTTAATCGTTATAGTATCGGTACACTCAGAAAATGACATCAGTTGTTTTTTTGTCTGATCTACGGTTGCGCTGCTGCCATCGAATGCTATATTGCCTCGTCGACAATGCATATGCACTCGAAGCATCTGCACCCGAAACAACTGCAACCGAACCAAAAGCACCTGAAATAATCGCACTTGAACCAATTGCATACATCGGACTGAGGACACGTTAGGGTAAATTGAATATGACTAAGGCTAGTTTGATTATTGCGGCAGTGGCGCGCTGTTGTATGGCAGCGGGCGCAATTTACTTCACGAGCGCGATTCATGCCCCGCCGACCGCCGACGCCCAAGTTACCGAGCACCGGCTCACCATTCTCCACACCAACGATCTACGGGGCGGCATCTACTCCGAGGACGGTTTCGACGATGGGGACCAGGCAGGGGACCAGGACCCGGAAGATGCGGCGGACCGGGGCGGCCTGGCCGCGCTCGCGTCGATGATCCGTGCCCATGGCCGCGCCGGCGCAGACTCGATCCTCGTACTGGACGGTGGAAACGCCATGGGCGCGACGCCTGCCTGCGACGTGGACGGCTGCCGCACGCTGTTTCAACTCATGGACATGGCGGGGTACGATGCCATGGCGGTAGGCGGCCACGAGTTCACATATGGTATCGACACCCTCACCACCCGCGCCGACCAGGCGGATTTCCCCATCCTGGGCGCCAACCTGGGACTTGGCGACACGGTCCATGGGGCCACCACACCTTTTCTCCTGACCGAAAGGAGCGGACTGCGGATCGCTGTCATGGGGCTCGTTTCCTCCCGAATGGCCGACGACCTTTCATCGGTGGACCCTGCGGACTTGGAATTCCACGATCCGCGGGAGACACTCGAGTCACTTCTGGCTGGGCCCGCGGGCCTCGCAGACTTGCGAATCGCACTCGTCAACATGAGCATGGACGAGGCAAGGGACCTCGCGCTGGCCTTTCCCCGGGTACAGTTGTTCATCGCGGGAGGCACGGCTGCCGGTCCCGAACCGCGCCCGGCAGAGCATGTGGTCCGCTTCGTCGGTGGCCGATACCTGGTTACCACGCCGGGACGGGGAACCCACCTGGGCAGACTCGAAATCAACTTCCGCCGGGACGGCGCCAAGACGGCTGTTTCCAATCTGAATCCCGTACTGGTACCTGCCGGTTTGTCCCTGCTTCCAAACCTTGCGACTGCGACAGGTTCAGCCGATACATCCGGTGCCGCGAATTCTGTTCCTGCGCCCGCGCCTGATTCGTCCGGTACATCCGGCCCCGCGGTACGGGATATAGCGCCTGCGCCGTTGGATCCCACAGTTCCGGATACTGCGCCCGTGCCATTGGATCCCTCGGTATCGGCTGTCGTGTCCCGGCACAGGGAAACCGTGCGCAGAATCTATGACGTCCGCATTGGCAGGACCCGGGAACCCATCGAGGATACCGGATCCTGGATCGCCGACCTGGCGCGCACGAAACTGGCGGCCGACGTCGCGGTGATCGATCGGCACGCGCTTCGGCCGTTACGATTGGACGGGGAGGTTCGACTGCGTTCGGTTACCCGCCTGGTACGCGACAACGATGTGCTCGTTCGCGTTTCCATGTCGGGACGGCAGTTGCGGGCATGGGCCGGCAGGCTGCCGCGGGAACACGAAGTGGTCTTTGCGGGCTACGATGGGGATTCCGGCGCGGTCGACGGGCGGCCGCTGAATCGGGACAGGACGTACGTGGTGGCATTCCCGTTGGTCCTGGCGGATCAGGACCTGACCCGCCAGGCCAGGAATTCTCGCTTATCGAACGTTCCCGGTGCACGCATTGGACTGAGGGAAATGGTGGCAGCCCACGTGCGGATTCACGGTACTGTGGATCGCTGGGACGGAATCCGGCGGGGGCCGCGCAGTGCCACAGAGGGCAGCACACGGTTTAACGGGTCCTTGTCGCAGACTACGCTGGAAGGGCCTGTCGACCAGTACAGCCGCGATCCGTTCCTGAGCGGCGAGGAAGCCCTGGCCTGGATCGTCAACGTAGAGCACAATTCAACCCGGTACACCCCGGCGGGAACGTTTTCGGCCCTGTTGAGGACAGGCTACGGCAGGTTGAACAACAACGGGAGCCAACGGGAGGCTTTGGACCGGATCGACGGCGAACTGCTCTATTCACTGCCGTATTCGCAACTGTCCCAGTTCCTCGGGTTCGACGTCAACACGGTATGGACGGGTGACGAAGGCCGGAAGCACCCCGTCGTGATTCGGTTCAAGGGAGGTCTCCAGTCGGAGCTCGGTTCCCGGGCGATCGTACGAGTCGGCCTGGCCCTGGAGAGAGACCGGATCACCGCGATGAATGTCGTGGGCATCGAGGTGGCGCCCGAGTACCGTACGACGCTTCTTCCAGGCAATACGCTGTCGTCTCAGGCCCGGGTCTTCTGGGGTACCGGTCGGCACCAGACCGTGTCCGTACAGCACTTCAACCACCTGCGTTTCCGCCTGCTGGACGATCTTGCAGCCACGCTCGACGCGAACATCTTCCTCCATCGGGACAGCGACATCGACCGGTCGGCCGTCAAATTCGAACTGCAGGTCGGCCTCGGATACGACTGGCGTTACTACAGGTGACCGCGGAAGCGCCTTAGCCTGCTGGTCCATTTGCCGAAACAGGGCCACTTCAACGCACTCAGTTCTCCCTCGCCACGTGCCGATCTTCATAGACACCCTTCAGAAACTTCTCCGGATTGAATGCTTCGGGCATGTAATGCCATGCCGTGCTGTAGCGCGTGCGGCGGCTGTGGTTATCGTAGGCGCCGTGCAGGAGATTTGCGGAAAACAGCACGACCGTCCCCGCGGGGATGACCAGGTCCACGGCCTGCGCTTCATCGACCTTTGTCCAGCTGCCATGGCGGCTTAATTCGCTGCGGTGCTCGACAATCTCGCCTATCCGGTGACTGCCGGGCACTACCCGCAAACAGCCGTTCGCCACGTCCGCATCTTCCAGGTAAATCCCGCAACTGACTATGCGATCCGTGTCGGTCCCGAAATAGAAATTGTCCTGGTGCCAGCCCGTCGACGTGCCGCCATTGGGCAGCTTCGGGAAGAACTTGGTGCCGAACACGTCGATATCTCCACCAATCAGATCGGCCACGCGGTCCACAATCGCCGGCTCGCGCGCCAGTTCCAGCACACGGCCGTCGACCACGCAAACCCCCTGGACTTTGTGCAACAAACCCGCCCGAGGTTCGCCTCGCTCGTCCAACTCGAGCGCCCAGTGGGGTGTCTGCTCTTTCAATTTGCTTCCCTCGGCGACCAGTTCATCGAACACCTGCTTGTACCAGGCCAGTCGCTCACCTTGAATGAGGGCTTCAAAAACGAGATAGCCGTCTTCTCGAAACTGCAGTATCTGTTCGTCAGTCAACATGAGAACCTCATTGGATCGGCGGGATCATCCGCCTGGCATTTCTTCAAGCGTCTCCAGCCAGCGATAGCCGTATTCCGGAACGGTTGGCGATCCGGTCATACCATCGGGAAACATACTGAACTTCTCGACGCGCAGGCAATAGTTGTATTCGTGCCTGGGATTGAAACCCACGATCTCGCCTCGGTAGGGTGCATCATTGAAGACCTTGCAGAACCCGGAATGGCCGTCGCCGCACTCGACCCTGCCCCAATCGATGGTGATCTCTTCCTCGGGACCTTCCGCCCTGGTTTTCGAGACGATTTCATCCAACACGTATCTGCCGTCTGCATACCTGTTGGCTTCGAGGACATAGTGATAGCCGGCCTCATAATCGAAGCCGGTGATCAAGTCTTCGTACGGCGCACCGTCCAACACCAGGCAGAAGTCGTCGCTTTGGGCGCACACCACACGCGCCGGACCCACCGCCAGGGTTGTGTGGGTGGAAGGCGCCGGGGTCTTTTCCAATTGCTCCAGCAGGCGATATGCATAACGGCCGGCATCCTGCGGAGGCTCTCCCCCTCCCCAGGGATCGTACTTGCCGATGCGCAGGCGATAGGTATAGCCTGCTTCGTATTCGAATCCTTCGATCGCATCGTAGAACAAACTGCCGTCGACCACCATGCATGTCCGCAGACCCACGCCGTAGCACCTGGCCAGCGTGGGGCCGACGGTCACCACGCGTGTCTCGATATACTCCGGCCCGTCCGGTCCGGGCCCAACCGGATCCTTGGAATCGTTACAGCCGGCGAATACCAGGGTCGTCAGGATAACCAACAACGAGAGAACGGAGTTTTGGCGGCGATGGGATGAAGTAATCAAGTATGGAATGCTGGCGCGCCACGGATGGGACAGCGGGAACGGTATGCTAACTTATTCTAAACTTACCGAAACTTCCTATGAAGCATCAAGGCCAATTTGAGGGAGCTGTGGTTCTCGCGCGCGTGCAATTCGCCCCATATTCCTCTTGCCTGGACAAGGGTAAGATCGGTATTTTCCCTAACCGAATGGATGTAAGTGCGGCAGGCGACGAATCTCAATGATCGTGCGCTAATCAGAACTCTTTAACGGAGGAAGGAAATGACTACCAACCAGACCTGGTGGCCGAATCAGTTAGACTTGAAACCGCTCCGCCAGAATGCGCCCCAATCCGATCCGATGGACGACGAATTCGACTACGCCGAGGCGGTGAAGGACCTGGACGTCGAAGCGTTGAAGAAGGACATCGAAGAGGTGATGACCACCTCGCAGGACTGGTGGCCCGCGGACTACGGCCACTACGGTCCCCTTTTCATCCGAATGACCTGGCACGCCGCGGGCACGTACCGCATCAGCGACGGACGGGGCGGCGGCGGTTCCGGCCACCAACGATTCGCGCCGCTGAACAGCTGGCCGGACAACGGGAACCTGGACAAGGCGCGCCGCCTGCTTTGGCCGATCAAGAAGAAATACGGCCGAAATCTTTCCTGGGCCGACCTGCTCATCTTTACCGGAAACTGCGCGCTGGAATCGATGGGATTCAAGACTTTCGGTTTCGCCTTTGGCCGTCCGGACGTCTGGGAAGCCGACGAAACGGACTGGGGATCGGAGACGACCTGGCTCGATGACGAACGCCACGATGCCGACGGCGAACTTCAGGGATCGCTCGGCGCCGACCACATGGGCCTGATCTACGTAAACCCGGAGGGACCGAACGGCAACCCGGATCCCGCCCTGGCGGCAAAGTACATTCGCCAGACTTTCAAGCGAATGGCGATGAACGACGAGGAGACGGTTGCGCTCATTGCCGGCGGGCACACCTTCGGCAAGGCCCATGGCGCCGGACCCGAGGATCATGTCGGTCCCGATCCGGAAGGGGCCTGCATTCATCAACAGGGCCTGGGTTGGAAAAGCAGCCACGGCAGCGGCAAGGCAGATGATACGATCACCAGCGGCCTGGAGGGCGCCTGGACCAGCAACCCGGTGAAATGGGATAACGAATTCGTCGAGAACCTTTACAAGCACGAATGGGAACTGACCAAGAGTCCCGCGGGCAAATCACAGTTTACGCCAAAGAATGCCGCCGAGGTGGCCAACGTGCCGGACGCGCACTGTCCGGTGACAAAGCACGCCCCGATGATGCTTACCACGGATCTGTCGCTGAAGGTGGACCCGGACTACGCAAAGATTACGCAGCGCTTCCTTGAAAGCCCCGCGGACCTGGAAGATGCCTTCGCAAGGGCATGGTTCAAGCTGCTCCACCGCGACATGGGACCCCGCAGCCGGTACATCGGACCGCTGGTTCCGGAAGAGGCGCTGCTGTGGCAGGACCCTGTACCCGCCGTGGACCACGAGTTGATCGATGACCAGGATATCGCCGCCCTCAAGGCGAAGGTCCTTGCTTCCGGTTTGTCCGTTTCTCAACTGGTCTCGACCGCCTGGGCGTCAGCGTCGTCTTACCGCGGAACCGACAAGCGCGGCGGTGCAAACGGGGCACGCGTCCGTCTGGCGCCGCAAAAGGACTGGGCGGTAAACGACCCGGCCGCACTAAGCGAGGTGCTTCCGGTACTCGAGCGGATCCAGACAGATTTCAACAGCACGCAGTCTGGCGGCAAGAGAGTGTCCCTGGCCGACCTGATCTTGCTGGCCGGATGCGCCGGTGTCGAGCAGGCGGCGCAGCACGCCGGTCACGACGTGCAGGTTCCCTTCGCACCGGGTCGTACCGACGCGACGGACGAATGGACCGACGCGGAGTCTTTCGAAGTGCTCGAGCCCACCGCGGACGGGTTCCGCAATTATCTCAAGGCGGGACAGGAAGGCAAACCGGAAGAACTGCTGGTGGAGCGGTCGTACATGCTGACCCTCACCGCGCCCGAGATGACGGCGCTCGTCGGGGGACTGCGCGCACTGAACGCGAACACCGGGCAGTCTCAGCATGGCGTGTTCACCGATCGGCCGGGGACGCTGACCAACGACTTCTTCGTGAACCTGCTCGATATGGACACCGAGTGGAGCGCTTCGTCCGAATCGGAAGAAGTCTACGAAGGACGCGACAGCCAGACCGGAGATGTGAAGTGGACCGCTACTCGGGTGGATCTCGCCTTCGGTTCCAACTCCGAGCTTCGTGCCATCGCGGAAGTATACGGTTGCGACGACGCGCAAGGGACGTTCGTCAACGACTTCGTGAGCGCGTGGACCAGGGTGATGAACCTCGATCGGTTTGATCTCGCGTAGTCTCCGAGAGTACTCGCAGGGGCATCGAGCAACCATGCGAGGCGTAGCATCAGGGCCACCAGGGCATCAGAGATTTTGAAGTCCGGGTGGTCCTTTTCATTTCGGGCGCCTGGTAGCTGGCAACGAGTAGTGGGAGACGACTGGCGTGCGCCGATCTGCCGACGCCCACAGTCAACCGTATGTATCGAAGCGCGAAGAGCACCCACGGCGCGGTACCAGCAGGCATTGTCGCGACCTTTATTGAATGCGAAGGCTTTGTGCTTGTTCCCATTCGGCGTCCCGGTTTATTTTACCTCTTCATCCTGTAGAACGGGACGTGCGCCGGAAACGGAGTGCTTGCGACCAGATACGGAGATACGGAGCGCGGCCGACCTGATTCGGAGCGCGGCCGACCTGATTCGGAATGCGGCCCACTAATTACGGAGCGCGTCCGACTAATTACGGAGCGCGTCCGACCTGATTCGGAATGCGGCCCACTAATTACGGAGCGCGTCCGACTAATTACGGAGCGCGGCCGACTTGGAGAGAACCTCATGCTGATCGTCGATTCCCACCTCGATATCGCCTTCAACGCCCTCGAATGGGACCGGGACCTGTTCCAGCCCATCGCAAGGATCCGCGAAGCCGAGGCCGGCATGGGTCAGAAAGGACGCGGTCTGGGCGTGGTGAATTTCGAGGAACTGCGGCGCGGCGGAATCGGACTGGCGTTCGTAACGGTGAACTGCCGGATCGCTTCGATGGGCAAGCGTTTTGGCGGGGTGCGCACCCAGGACATCGCCTATGCCAAATGCATGGGAGAACTGGCCTACTACCGCCTGATGGAGGCCAGGGGCGTCTTTCGGCAGGTGCGCAACCGGGCCGAACTCGACGCCCACCTGGCCGAGTGGGAAGCCGATCCCGAGACGACTCCGCTCGGGTTTGTCCTCAGTATGGAGGGAGCGGACGGCATCGTAGGTCCCGAACAGGTTTCAGCATGGTGGGATGAGGGCCTGCGGGTCGTGAGCCTCTGTCACTACGGAATAAGTTCCTACGCCCACGGCACCCAGGCGCCTGGCGGCCTGACTGACAGGGGCCGCCCCATGCTCGAAGCCCTGGAGGCGGCGGGGATGATCCTCGACGTGAGCCACCTGGCCGAGCAGGCATTCTGGGAAGCAATGGGCATCTTCAACGGTCCCGTGCTGGCCACCCACAACTGTTGCCGGGCGCTGTGCGACCACGATCGCCAACTCGACGATCGACAGATCAAGGCCCTGGCCGAGCGTGGAGGCGTCATCGGCACGGCCATGGACGTCTGGATGATCTCCCCCCTGTGGGACCCGGTCGCGATGGACAACTCCGCCATCACCTTTGAAACCGTGGTGGACCACATCGACCATGTCTGCCAGCTGACCGGGAGTGCGCGCCACGCCGCCATCGGGACCGACCTGGACGGCGGCTACGGCAAGGAACAAAGTCCCGCCGATATGGAGACCATCGCCGATCTTCGGAAAATACCCGCCATTCTTGAACGACGCGGTTACTCGCAAACAGACATCTCCGACATCATGCACGGCAACTGGGTACGGACTTTGCGCGCGGCGTGGAGTTGATTTAAACGGAATCGTACATTGATCTATGGCGGTTCCTGCTTCGCGCATCGGGGACGAAGTTGCCGAGTTATCCCACATATGCCACGCAACCGATACATGCAGTCGAATGAATCCGGAGGCCCGACTGATGCCAGAAACACCCGTGTTCCGACGACACACGATCTACGAAGGAACCCCCGCCGAACGCATGTCGTGCATCGTAGGCGACCTCGACAACGATGGCGTTCCCGATTTCATCATCCCCACCCGCAATCCGGATGAACTCGTCTGGTTCGGGAGAACGGATCAAGGCGTATGGGTGCCCCATCTTATGGATGATTCGTTCCCAAGCATCAGCGTCGGCGCCGCCTTGGTCGATCTGACCGGCAACGGCAAGCTCGATCTGATTTCCGGCACCAGTGACCGAGGCAACTTCATCTACTGGTGGGAGTGCCCCGACGATCCCACCTGGCGGTGGACGCGTCGCGTGGTCTTTGAACTTCCCCACAACCGGATCCACGACCTGATCCTGGCGGACATCGACGGGGACGGAAGACAGGAATTGTACGTCTGGAACCCGGACGCGGAATTGATTCTTACGGTCCCGGTGCCCGACGATCCTTACGTGACTCCCTGGCCCGGCGTCCGCAAGATAGACACCGGTGTAAACGAACAGGCGCTCGACGTTGCCGACGTCGACGGGGACGGAAGGCTCGAGCTCATCGCCGGCACTTCCTGGTACCGCCTTTCAGAGAACGGCGAATGGGAACGGCACGTTTTCGCCGAAGGGTACGGCGGTGTGCGGGTCGGAGCGGCCGACTTCGACGGGGACGGCCGTGTCGAGATCGCACTGTGCGAGGTGGCCCTCGACATCGGCCAGACCTACGGCCGACTCGCGATATTCAGACCGGGGGCGGACGTCGAGCAACCGTGGGAAGCCGAAATCCTGCACGACCGGTTGCTCGATGCGCATACGCTACAGGTGGCGGACTTCGACGGGGATGGACGGCCCGACATTTACGTGGGCGAGATGGGCCGGGGAGACTGGACCCTGCCGCATCCACCGCAGCAAATACTCTTTCTGAGCCGCGGGGACCGGATGGAGCAGCACGTCATCGACACGGGGATCGGAACGCACGAAGCCCAGGTCATCGAACTGGACGGGAAGGTCGGCATCATCAGCAAGCCCTACCGCTGGCTCCAGGACACCGCGCCGAGACCGCAGTTGGTGGACAACCTCTACCTGTACCTGCCGGAGTGAGGACGCGACGGCCCCGCCGGACCATTCGCAGGTACCAGCGTTTCATTCGCCGGCCAGGCGCATCTTCACCGGTCCCGCCAGACACTGCGCTAGGCCGGCAACCACTTACTGTTCGCGGTCAGTTGGAGTTGCTAAATGCCGCAACTGGACTATAGAAAGAAGCCCGCCGAGGAAGTAAGAATCCTGCTCGGGAGACATAAAGGGCTCCTGCCCGTTGAGATGCACTGTGATTCCCACGAAATCACGTGGGTTGATTTCGGGGATATGCACCTGCGCGAGACCTTCCTCGAAATATCCGCCGAAGAATTGCTTCAAAGTAAACCTGATACGCTCACGATAATCACCGATCTGGACGTACTTGATCAGTCGGATCTCTATGCGGATTCACTGTCGCCTTCCGGGTTCATTTTCCAGATTGGACGATGCGGTTCGACCCTGCTTGCCAAGGTGTTGTCGAAACTGGAACGGCACATCGTCATCAAGGAAGCACCGCTGGTGGAACAAGCGCTGGGTGTTGAATTCGAGCAGTTATTCAACGCCTCGCGTCCTGCCTTTTTGCAGTCGCTGCTGAACATCTATGGCCACAGGCGTCTGCCGGAACACGACCGGTTTTTTATGAAACTCTCCAGCAACCACGTCAAACGACTGGGTATGATCCGCGGCCTGTATCCTAATGTGCCCTGGCTCTTTCTCTATCGTAATCCCCTGGAAACCATCCCAACTTCCCTCGACGGCCCCGCGTGGAACGTCCGCAACAAGAATACGCCGGAAGGTTCTTTCGAATCAGCCCTTCCCATTGAAAAGGTGAGGCAGTTGAGTGATGTGGAATTCAGCGTACAGGTAGAGGCATCCAGTTTCAGAATCGTTCTTGAGAACACCTCCGATCATAGTCTCTTCGTAGACTATACCCAGCTGCGGCCGGAAAACATCCCCGACATCCTCCGCTTTTTTAATATCGATGTGACTGAGGAGGAATTGGTAGAAATGATTGAACCTTTCGGATTCTATTCGAAAAGCGATGCGGAATACGTGCCGTTCGAGTCTGACAGTGAGTTGAAGCGGAGTAAGGTGACGGATGAAATCAGGCGGGCAATTGACGTGGAATTGTGGGATCTGTATCTCGCCCTTCAGGAATCAACACGGAACATCAGCCAGGTCTATGGCAATCCTTGAGGAACTAGATGAACGAAGTACGACACGACAGGCCATCCTGGGCGGGCAGGGTACCGCGTCACAAGATCGCCGAGTTGTACAAGAAGGACGCGCTCGGCATTTGTGACGAAGAGTTGATCGACGAAGTGGGTATAGGCCTGCTTGTGAGAATCAGGGAGATATTCCGGGCAAGGGAAGCGAACAGTGGTCTCGCAAGATGTCCGCTTTGCAGGCGCGGGATCGCGCACGACTTCGACCCGGCGTTCCTGCTGCGATGTGAAACCTGCAACTGGGAACTGGCGTGGTCGGAATACCAGAAGTCGTTTCAGGGCAAGCACCTCATTGCGTCCGGCATGACCGCTTTCCTGAAGGAATACCTGGAGGATTACCAGGTCGCGAAATCACCTCAGCAAAAGATGATCCTGATCGACACGCTGATTCATAGATACCACTGGGAACTCGAAGGCGGGTTGACCGGGCCGGGCGCCCGTGATCTGATCGGCGGGAAACCGCAGGATGTGATCGATTTCCTGAACGAACTGAGCTACGGGACCAAAAGCAATCCGGAGATCCTGGCTACCCGCCAGGAATGGCCGGACAAAGTGCACGCAAGCCGAGCACAGCATGCGGAAGCGATCAAGGAGCGACAGCGAAAGGCGGAGGACAAGAGACGAAAGGCGGAAGAGAAAACGAGGCGGGGGATATTGAAGAAGCAAGCGCGCGAGGCTGGGCTTGCTGGTCAGGATCAGGAAGGAGCGATCCATGACTGAGAGCGCCCGCGACTGCGTTTTCTGTCGCATAATCCGGGGCGAACTGGATTCCGCGACCATTTACGAGGATGAATCTACCCTGGCATTCCTCAATCTGCGCCAGAGCAACGCAGGGCACGTCCTGGTGGTCCCCAAACGCCATTTTGAACAGATCTATGACCTTGACGAGGACACGGCCTGCGCGCTCGCCGGCACGGTCTGTAAAGTGTCCCGAGCAGTGCGTCGAGTATACGCACCGGAAGGGTTATCGATCTGGCAGTCCAACGGTCCGGCGGCATTTCAGGAAGTGCCTCACGTTCACTGGCATGTATTCCCCAGGTATATAGATGATGGGCACCTCGTGGTCTATCCCTCGGATATTGCTGGCCAAGCACGTCGAGTAAAGTCGGTGGACTCCCTGAAGAAGATTGGAGGGCCCTTGATAGAAGCGCTCAAGGAAGACGTCATCGACGCCTCGTAAAGGACTGTTCATGAAGATCACCGAAATAGAAGTACACGAAATCACCCTCGAATACGAGGACTGGATCGCATACCAGTTGAACCACTTCTACGGACCGACGAAGCGGACCGTCTACGTCGCCCATACCGACGATGGGCTCATCGGACTGGGTGAAGGGCACGACTCGGAGCCGGAGGAAGTGATCGACCAGTACGTGGGCACGAACCCCTTCGAATGGATCGGAGACGAGACCTCCCTGGCGCTGGGCACGGCGATGTACGACCTGATGGGCAAGGCAGCAGGCGTACCGGCGTATAAGCTTTTCGGACAGAAGGTCCGCTCCTGGGTGCCGGTGGGAAGCTGGACCGTATCTACGCACCCGGACCGCATGGCCGAAGCGGTGCGCGAATACTCGGCCCAGGGCTACACCTGGATGAAATACCACCTTTCGCCCTTCGAGAACGTCATCGACCAGACCGAGGCGATGCAGGAGGTGGCGCCTGAAGGTTTCAGGATACACTACGATTTCACCATGCACGGCACCGACGATCACATGCCCGAACTCCTGGACAAACTGGAGCAATTCCCGGTAGCCGGATGCTTCGAGGATCCGCTGCCTCCGGGCGATATGCAGGGTTACATCGAGCTGCGAAAGCGGTCCCGGTTGCCCGTCGTGCTGCATCATTTTCCCACGAATGCGACGTACGAAGTGTTCATGAAGCCCGCCGACGCGTACATGCTGGGGCACCAACTGATCGGGGAATCGGTGCGGCGGGCCGGTCTGTTCGCCGCGGACAACAGCCCCTTCATGCTGCAGAACGTGGGCGGGAACATCACCCGGGCCATGACCGCCCACATGATGGCGGCATTTCCTTCGGCGAACTTCCACTTCGTCAGCACGACGGAGACCTGGAAGGATGACGTGGTCGAGGAACGGTTGGAACCTGTCAACGGTTTCGTGCGCGTGCCGGAAGCGCCGGGACTGGGCGTCACGCTGGATTGGGATGAACTGGAACGGCTGAAACGCCTCGAATTACCACCCCAGGGAAAGTGGATCATCCGGTCGAGGTTCAAGAACGGCGCACGCATGTACAACATCGCCGATCCGCAGGATTCCATTTTCATGGTACGGCCCGACCGACGGCGAGGGATGGTACCCATGCGATACGACGCGCCGATCTCCACCGACTACTGGGACGATGACGGTACCGACGCTTACCGGGAGATGTTCGCCCGGATCGAACGGGAAGGCGTCGTGCTCGAGAAATGATGAAATACCTCGCGCGGTAATGGGAAGGCCGCACGCAGGAATCGCCAGTCTGGTCGACTTTGCGATATTCCGCACGCAGGAAACGCAAGTTGGGGCAACCTGAAGTCCTACTGTACAATTGTACAATATATAGTTGGCCGCGACGTTGATTGACTGATACAACCCAAAGTGAGATGGCCACTCGGCCACCGAGGCAGCCATGCATAAACCGAAACTGATCCACTACAACGACGCCCGGCACTACAGTATTTACCGCTATGATCCGCCGATGAGCCTGCATCAGTGGCGCCAGCCCGTGGACGAGATCCTGGGGACCGACGTGGATACCCTGGTCTACGGCCTGGGATCGGGCGAGACCTTTCTGCACGGTACCCAGGCGGGGCTGAAGTGGGGCGAGTGGGTCGAAGAGCACAACATGAGCATGATGTGGTGGACTGCGACGGAGAATCTGAAACTGGCCCTCGAAGCGGGGATCGATCCGCTTGCCGTGGCGGTGGAGAGAGCGCACGAAAAAGGACGGCGCATCCTGGGAAGCCTGCGGATGACAGAACCCACCTCTCCTGACGACGACAATCCCTACATGCTGGGGCGCCTCAAGCGTGAACATCCGGAAGTCATGATCGGCGGGAATCATCCCGACTACCCCCGGTCTGCCGGATGCGCGGATTACACACACGAGAGCGTGCGCTCGGAGCGGCTGAGCGTCATCGAGGAGGTGTGCGGCCGGTACGGCATGGATGGGCTGGAATTCGATCCCTATGTGGGCGTGTTCTTTAACCCCATCGAAGCCCGGGAGAAATCGCCCGTGCTCACGGAGTTCGTCAGGGAAGTGCGAAGGCTTCTCGATCGTATCGGAGCTGCCCGCGGTCAATCGCTGAGTCTGGCCGTGAGAGTGCGTAGTACCGAGGCGGCGAACCTCGCGTTGGGCATGGACGTGCGCGGGTGGCTGGACGAGGGTCTGTTGGACATCGTCGTCCCCTGGACCGAAAGCTTCCTCTTCGACCAGGAGATGCCTATCGGATGGCTGGTCGAAGCGGCGGCCGGATCGGACACGCCGGTCTACCCTATGCTGGGACGAACGCCGTACGACGACCGCCACCACCTGCCAACGATCGAGATGTACCGGGCCGCGGCGGCCAACTACAGCGCCATGGGGACGGACGGGCTGTACCTGCTGGACCTGCCCTGGCCGCACACGGAACGCGAATACCAGATCTTCCGCGAGATGAGCGATCCGGACATCCATCTCAGGAAGAAGAAGCATTACTTTCCTGCGCAAAGGGAACCAAACGCCGAGCCTCACTCTCCGGAGCGGAATCTCCCTATGGATCTGGAGGATGGAGTGCCCGTCCAGGTGCCGTTCCTGGTTGGCAACGATTTGGACGCTGCCCGGGACGACGGCGAACTCAAGGCGGCAAGGCTGGGTGTACGCATCCTGAGGACCTGCCCCGAGGACCTGTTCATATTCCGGTTCAACGGTGCGATAATCGGACCAGCGGAGATCACCCACATCTATGGCGGTGTGGTGTCATACACAGCTCACAGGTCCGGTCTCCCGGAACGCATCGACACGCACTACTGGTTCGACTTCGAACTCCCCATCGAACTGGTCCGAGAGGGCCAGAACGAGTTGGAAGTCGTCCTCGAACAACGCCATGCGCCTTTAGGCAAGGACCGCGAATTGCAACAGGTCGAACTGATCGTGGAATACAGGGAACCCGTGCAACCAGTTGGCGGACAGATGTGATCGAAGGACCGGGTTACTTCCATGAAGCTTTGTACAATACAACCCCACATGCCGCATTCGATTCCCGACAGTGTGAGAGAAATCATCCGGTGGATCGAAAACGCAGCCAAATCTGGGGCCGATATAGCCGTTTTTCCTGAAATGATGCTGACGGGTTACGACCATCAACTACATGATCTGTTTAGGGATACCCGTTGGCATAGGCAGGTCGATGAAGCGCTGTCTGAACTAAGTGACGTGGTCGACGCATCTGGAACCAGCGCGTTCGTAGGAATGCCATATCCTTATGGCGGTGGACATCTAAACGCGCTTGTACTGCTTCAACCGGAAAGTGACGCTGTTGTCGCAGGTGCCAGGTCCCATTTGCCCGTGGGGGATAGAAACCGATGGGGATTCGTAGAACCTGAAGACCGCGTTCCCGCGGACTTCCAAGGCATTTCGTTCGGTTCGATATTCTGTGCCGAAGCGCATCATCTCGACTACACACAGGGAAAGGGTCTGGAGAAAAGCGATGTCATACTTTGGCCCGGCGTTGTCGGGAGCGATCATAACGGAAAGAGAAAGATCACCAGAGATTGGAACGCTGAGCTGGCAAGGAAAATCGCCGGTTTCTACAATGTTCCAGTGCTCCAGTCCAACTATCTTACTTATGCCACTGACATTTCCACCCAGTCAGCACTTGAAAGTAACCGAATGCTGGGGGGCTCCATTGCCTGCGATGCATCTGGAAGGGTTCTCGATCAAGCCTCTCGGACCGACGAAGAGATGCGGTGGTTCGAGCTAACTCGTGTAAACGGCATTGTCAAAGTTACCGCATTGGATTCAACGCATTGTGCCGAATGTTCTGGTGGGGCTCGTTCAATTGAATAGTGTTTCCGACTTCGACGAATTGTGGGACTACAACGATCCGGTGAATACCGAGAAGGTCTTTCGTGAACTGCTGCCCGAATCACGGGCCTCCGGAGACCCCGATTACCACACCCAACTTCTCACCCAGATTGCGCGCACCCACAGTCTTCGACGACAATTCAACGAAGCTCACCACATCCTCGATGACGCCGAGGCGCTGCTCAGCGACGAGACCCCGGTCGCGCGTGTCCGATACCTCCTCGAGCGCGGCCGCACCTTCAATTCGGCGGGCGAAATTGAAGCCGCCCGTCCGCTCTTCGAGGAGGCCTGGGATCTGGCGCGCGGGATCGGCGAGGACTACCACGCCGTGGACGCGGCGCACATGCTTGGGATCTGCGAGACGGGCGATAAAGCATTGCGGTGGAACGAAATTGCGATGGAAGCGGCGGAAGCTTCTCACGATTCCCGCGCGAAGGAATGGCTCGGGGCACTCTACAACAACACGGGGTGGACGTACCACGACGCGGGGGAGTTCCAACGTGCGCTGGAATGCTTCGAAAAAGGCCTGGCGTGGCGCGTCGAACGGAACGATCCCGTGACAACACGGATCGCAAAATGGTCCGTTGCCAGGGCACTGCGCTCACTGGAAAGAACTTCCGAGGCCCTGGATATGCAACGGTCTCTGCTCGCGGAGCTCGAATCGGCGGGCACAAAGGACGGCTACGTTTACGAAGAACTCGCCGAGTGCCTTCTGATCCTTGGAAAGGCAGACGATGCGCGGCCTTTCTTCAACCTCGCGTACCATGAACTGTCGAAGGACGCCTGGCTGAAGGAAAACGAAGCGGATCGCCTCGACCGGCTTCAGCGGTTTGGCGAACCGTAGTCAGCTCGATCAGCGTGAGTCAGCATTAGTCGGCGTGAGTCAGCGTCAGTCGGCGTGAGTCAGCTCGAGTCAGCTCGAGTCAGCTCGAGTCAGCGTGAGTCAGCGTGAGTCAGCTCGAGTCTGCTCGAGTCAGCGCCGCCCATTTCTCCGGGTCCAGCAGCAAGGATGGCGTTTTTTAAACATCGGTTTGTGCATCCGATAGTGTATAAAACGGGTTCCTCGCTGTTCGTAGTGGGTAAGTTGCATGAAGTCAGATTCTGGATTCAAGAACATCTTCGCATCTTCGGTCTCTCTGTGTATCGTGTGGGTTATTGGCAGGAAGCGTCAAAGGCCCACCGTCCCCGGA
>JAPOOT010000307.1 GCA_026713285.1 Gemmatimonadota bacterium
GAACTCCACCGTTATCTGCCGGTGCTGGCGCACTGGGCCGGTTTCCGCGTTACAGAAAAGCAGGTACTGCATCACCCGAGGAAGCACGGGCACAGCAAGTTCGGACTGGGGCGGTTCACCCACGGGTTCTTCGACCTGTTGACCGTGTATTTCGTTTCCAATTTCACCCGGCGCCCCCTGCATCTCTTCGGCTCATTCGGCCTGCTGTCCTTCGGCGCCGGATTCGCCATCGCGCTCTACCTGTCCTGGCTCTGGTTGAGTGGAGTCGGCATCGGGACCCGTCCCCTGTTGCTGTTCTCCGTACTCCTCATGGTCCTCGGTATCCAGCTGGTGTCCATGGGGCTGATCGCGGAAATGATTGCCCACCAGGCCCGGCGCACGGAAGACTACGCCATCCGGGAACGGCTGGGATGATACCATGGCACGCGCCCAACATGGTCGCATCTGCTTCTTTGGCACCTACGAACGCGATTATCCGCGTAACCGAACGCTCGTCGATGGCCTTAGGCAAGCCGGCTGGCGGGTGCTGGAGTGCCACGTGCCCCTATGGGAGAAGGAACGCGACAAGACCGGCAGGTACCTGGCCCCGTTCTCGCTCGTCTTGCGCGCCATCGAGCTGAAGCTGGCCTATCTCCGCCTGTTGCTCAAGTACCTCTTCACGGTCGGCCGCTACGACGTCATGCTGGTCGGATACATCGGCCATTTCGATATGCCGCTGGCATGGCTGCTCACCCGGTTTCCGCGCCGGCCCCTCGTATTCAGTCCGCTGGTCTCTCTTTACGACACCCTGGTCGACGACCGCCGGTCCATTGCGGAAGGCACGCTGACGAGCCGTTTCCTGTACTGGCTGGACCGGCAGACCTGCGCAATGGCAGACCACGTGTTTCTGGATACGGACGCCCACATCGATTATTTCGTGGATACATTCAATCTGCCGCGCGACCGGTTTTCCCGTGTTTTCGTCGGCGCAGTGGAACCGGCTGCGCCGGAGGGTTTTAGCGGGTTGGATGCACCGGAGGGTCCCGGCGGACAGAATGTGTCGAAGGGTCTGAGCGGACCGGCTGCGCCGGAGGGTATGGGCGGTCCGGATCGCGCCGGGGACACGCCGTTCCGGGTCCTCTTCGTCGGCAAGTTCATCCCGCTTCACGGATTGCCGTTCATGATGGAAGCGGCGAATTGCCTGAAGGACGTGCCGGATATCGTCTTCCATTTCGTCGGGACGGGTCAAATGACGGACGAAATCCACGAGACCGCGCGGAGACTGAACCTGGAAAACGTACGCTTTACCGATTGGATACCCTACGAGCGAGTCCATCGGTTCCTGCAGGGATGGGGCGTATGCCTGGGTATTTTCGGTACGTCAGGCAAAGCGGCCCGCGTGATACCGGGCAAAGTGTTTGTGGCGCTTTCGGCGGGCAAAGCGGTCATCACCGCGGACTCCCCGGCTATCCGGGAGCTGTTGGCCGACGGGGAAAGCGCTCTGCTTTGCGGGCGCGGAGATCCGGAAGCGCTCGCCGGCGCCATCCGCCGGCTGCATGGAGACCGCGAACTGCTGCGCAAAATCGCTGAAGGCGGCCACCGCGTTTTTCGAGACCGCGCTTCCACGGATCAGATCGGGCGGACCGCGTCTATCGTGCTCGAGAAACTGATGGCGGGTGGCGTCAATGCCTTTCGATAGCGCCGAAGTCCAGTTCAACAATCCATTCCTGTAATGCGTCATCCCTCGCAAAACGGATAAATCCTACTTCCGCAAGCCTCGTTAATTCCCGCTGAAATGTACGGAGCGTGACACGCTGATACACAGATCGCAC
>JAPOOT010000193.1 GCA_026713285.1 Gemmatimonadota bacterium
CTCGCGACGACTTCCGTGATGAGGCCGATGGACCGGAGGGCGTCATCGTTCCCCGGTATGGGATAGTCGATCAGGTCGGGGTCGCAGTTCGTATCCAGGATGCTGACGATGGGGATCTCCAGGGTATTTGCCTCCGCAACCGCGATACGTTCCTTCCGGGTGTCCACCACGAAAATGACACCGGGCAGGTCGCGCATGTCGCGGATTCCGCCCAGGACCTTCTGAAGGCGATCGCGCTCCTTTTCCAGGCTCGCGGCCTCCTTTTTCGTGAGCGCCGCCATGGTGCCGTGTTCTTTCATTTTCTCGAGTTCTTCCAGGCGTTTGACGCTGGTCTGGATGGTCTGGAAATTCGTCAGCATGCCACCGAGCCAGCGCTCCGCGACGTAGAACATGCCGCACTGCTGCGCCATTTCGATAATGATGGGCCGAGCCTGCTTCTTCGTACCC
This sequence comes from Gemmatimonadota bacterium, assembly GCA_026713285.1. Lineage (GTDB taxonomy): Bacteria > JAAXHH01 > JAAXHH01 > JAAXHH01 > JAAXHH01 > JAAXHH01. The sequence continues at coordinate 448 of JAPOOT010000193.1, forward strand.
ACGAAGAGGACGGACTGCCCTTTCTCGACGGCCGTGCGCACGGCTTTGTACGCGATTTCGATCTGACCGAGCGTCTTCTTCAGATCGATGATGTAGATGTTGTTGCGCTCGGCGAATATGAACTGTTTCATCTTCGGGTTCCAGCGTCGGGTCTGGTGACCGAAGTGAACGCCGGCGTCAAGTAATTCCTGAATGGTCGGAATCCCCATTGGCGGCTCTGATCTCCTTGTCTGGCAGGCGGATCGGCCTGCGTCCCGTGAATTAACGCTTCGAGAACTGGAACCGCTTCCGCGCGCCGGCCAGTCCGTATTTCTTGCGTTCCTTGATACGTGAATCCCGCGTCAGCATGCCCGCTTCGCGCAACGGGGCGTGCAGGCTTTCATCCATGTCCTTCAGCGCTCTCGCGATTCCGAGCCTCAGCGCCCCGGCCTGTCCGGTCTTGCCTCCGCCGAAGGTCCGGGCAAACACGACCACCTGGTCGTTCATTTCGGTGAGCACCAGGGGTTCCTCGATCGCGGAGACGAGGCCGGCCCGGTCGAAGTAATCGATCAGCGGCCTGTCGTTGACCTGGTGGCTCGCCCCCTCCTTCTTCGCGCGCAGCCACACCTTGGCGACGGCACGTTTCCTCCTGCCCACCGCGTGGTGTCCATGGGTATCCGAATTCATGCTTCGTTACGCTCCTTTTCTATATTTCCAGCGCGACCGGTTTCTGGGCGCTGTGGGGGTGTTCCGCGCCGGCGTACACGCGGAGTTTACGGAATATCTGCCGGCCGAGGGCGTTGTGCGGCAGCATGCCCTTGATGGCCATGCGCAACACGCGATCCGGATGGCGGGCGGCCATTCGCTCGTAACTGATTGCCTTCAGGCCGCCGGGATAGCCGCTGTGGCGATAGTAGATCTTGTTCTGTGGCTTCTTGCCGGTCAGGACCACCTTTTCCGCGTTGATGACGATGACGTGGTCGCCGGTATCCAGGTGCGGCGAGAAGATCGGCTTGTGCTTGCCGCGCAGGATCTTGGCCACTTCGCTGGCCAGCCTGCCGAGCACCTTGCCGTCGGCGTCCACGACGTGCCAGTCGCGCTGCAGGTCTTCTTTCTTAACAGTCGGTGTTTTCATGAATGGTACACGCTCCTTTATCCGGTAGCGGCCGGTTGCCATGCGTGGTGTGACAACGCGGCGAGACTTTCGGCATAGGGCCGCCTGGCCACACCGCGTTCCGTGATGATCGCAGACACGTAACGGGCCGGAGTTACGTCGAATGCGGGATTGTAAACCTCTACCTCTTCGGGGGCGTTGCGTCCGCCCGGCCCCTGGCTTATTTCGGCGGCATCGCGCACTTCGATCGGGATCTCGCGGCCCGACTCGATGGACAGGTCGATCGACGAGAACGGCGCCGCCACGTATAGGGGCACGTCGTGCGCATCGGCCAGCACGGCCACGCCATAGGTGCCGATCTTGTTGGCGACGTCGCCGTTGGCGGCCACGCGGTCCGCGCCAACGATCACGCAGTCGATCCGGCCTTCCTTCATGACCTGCGCGGCCATGCTGTCGCAGATGAGCGTCACGCCGATACCGGCCTGGGCCAGTTCCCAGGAAGTCAGCCTGGCGCCCTGGAGGACGGGTCTCGTTTCATCCGCGTACACGTGTACGCGCTTTCCTTCATTGTGCGCCTGGTACACCACGGCGAGGGCCGTACCCACACCCGAAGTGGCGAGCGCGCCGGCATTGCAGTGGGTGAGCACATTCTGACCTGACCGCAGCATGGCCGCGCCGTGTTCACCGATCAGGCGGCAGGTACGCTCGTCCTCCGATTGTATCGCTTCGGCTTCTCTGAGCAGGGCGCGCTTGATGTCCTCCACCGGCGCCTCACGTTGTTCCAATGCGGTCCGGCGCATGCGTTCCAGGGCCCAGAACAGGTTCACCGCCGTGGGACGGGTCGCAGCCAGCAGGTCCGCGGCCTCGTCGACCTCTCGGCTGAAGGACGCGTATTCGTCCGCGCCGCTTTTCCGGACGCCGAGGACGACGCCGTAGGCCGCGGCGACGCCAATGGCCGGCGCGCCGCGCACTTTCAGCCCTTTGATGGCCTCCGCCACGGACTCGATATCCCGGCAGTGCGCGTAGACCACTTCACCGGGCAGGCGCGTCTGGTCCAATAGTACCAGCACACCTTCGTCGCGGTCCCACCGGATGGTCGTGAAATTCATGTCTGCAACGTCTCTCCCGGGTTGATTCCGGTCAGGGCGTAATCATCTCCAGGAACCGGGCGTGCCGGTCCGCAATCTCTTCTTCGGTGAGCGATACGAGCCGCCGGACACTGAAGTCTTCCACGTTGAAAGAAGCCATGACGCTTCCGTGCACCATGGCGCGTTTCAGTGCGCCGACGCCCCTGTCGCCCGACCGGGCGAGGTAACCCATGAAACCGCCCGCGAAGGTGTCCCCGGCGCCCGTCGGATCTACCACGGAGGTCACGGGGTATGATGGGATGCCGTACCAGGCGTCGCGGGTACAGAGCGTCGCGCCGTGCGCGCCTCTTTTGACGACTACCGCCCGCGGTCCGAGCTCCAGGATCCGTTCCGACGCCCGTACCAGGTTGTGGTCGTCCACCAGTTGAAGGGCCTCCCGGTCGTTGATGATCAATACGTCCACCCGGCTGAGCGTCGACAGAAGGGACGCCCTGTTTCCACTGATCCAGAAATCCATGGTGTCGCAGGCGACGATTCCGGGACGGTCCGCCTGGGAAAGCACGTCGCGCTGCACGTCCGGGTCGAGGTTCGCCAGGAATACGTGTTCGTGCGCGCGGTGCCGGTCCGCCAGTACGGGTTTGAATCCGGAAAACACGTTCAACTGCGTGTCGATCGTGCGCCGGTCGTTCATGTCGGCGGCGTATTCGCCCGCCCAGCGGAAGGTTTTGCCTTCCTTTACCTCAAGTCCCGATATGTCGACCTGTCTCTCCCGCAGGAAATCCAGGGACTCCAGGGGAAAGTCGTTCCCTACGACGGCGATGACGTCTACCGGCGCGTAGAAACTCGCGGCAGCCGAAAAATAGGTCGCCGAACCCCCGATCGCGTCGTTTGCTTCTCTTTCGGGCGTTTTCACAGAATCGAACGCTACCGAACCGACTACGAGAACGCCCAATCCCTATGCCTCGCTTTCCAGCGCGTCCACCCGGTCTGCGGGAACGCCCGCATCCGGCCGGCGGATGATCTCACCCGTTGCCGCGTCCGTCGAGACCTCGACCCGGGGCGCGTCTCCCCAGAGTCGTTCGAGTCCATAGAAAGCGCGGACTTCGTCTCTGAACACGTGTATTACCACGTCCACGTAGTCAAGCAGGACCCACCGCCAGCTCTGTTTGCCCTCCGAATGCCAGGGCGCTGTTTCTCGCTCCTTGAGGTCGGCCGTTACCTGCTCGACGACCGCCTTGGTCTGCGGTTCGGAACCGGCAGTCCCGATGACGAAGTAGTCCGTGATGGAGGAAAGTCCCCTGAGATCGATAATCATCACGTCCACCGCATTCTTGGCCAGCATGGAAACGGCGGCCTGCTCAGCGATTTCCTGCGATGCCAACGCCACGGTCAATCGTTCTCCTCGTAAAACAGCAGTTCGCCGAAGTCTCTGCCGATCACCACCGATACGTCCACCAGGCGATCCTGGTTACGCTGGAGCAGGACGTGTTGGGTACCCAGCGCGTTCCCGACCGCCCTGGCGGCCTGGGACGGGCCATCCGTTCCCCTGCGGTCCAGCACCACCGTTTCCCGGTATTCGAAATGATCCGCGTTGTCGATATTGACCACGTCGAATCCCCGTTCCCTGAGGAAACGCATGGCCACTTGCCCGATACCCCGTTCCCCGCATCCATTCAGGACCTCCACCTGCACCTGAAAGGCCGAGGGGTCTATGACCGCCGTGTCTGAACGTTCGGCGGATGAAGAAATTGCGGAAGAAGTCGCCACCGAGTAGACCAGATAGGCGTTCAGTCCGATCAGGATAATGATAACGCCTTCGAGCAGCCGGACGCGCCAGCGGCCACCGGGCCCGCGCCCGTCCGAAACGGCGTCCCGCCTGTTTGCGGAGGGTTTGATGACTTTTCTCGCCATGGCAAAAGCCCACACGGTTCACGTCCTGACTATGGCCTGTACCGGGACCGTGGGACAATAGATCTTTAGCTTTCCAAAGAATACCGGGGAGCGAACTAGGGGAATACACCAGGAAGGGAAACATAGGCAGGGTACCAACAGTGTTTCATTGACCAGTTCCTTTCACCATGCGATCCCCCTTTGTATCCCGGTCTCGACGTAATCCCGCCTGTCCGATCGAACCCTGGTTCGACAGGTGGAATTCGATTCGCTTTCCAGACCCCTATATATACAGATGCAAGGGTATGATGTCAACTCTTTTTTGCCTGGTTCGAGGCGTCGCGCGGCCCGGTTGAGCAAGGCCTCTCGCGGGCGCGTTCACGCAGCCGGGATTCGGCCTCCGACAGGTGCTCCGGGGTGTTTATCCCAACGGTCTCTTCCGGCATCCCGGCCGGTGCGTCCGCTATGGGGTTGCCCTGTCGCCGGAGTATCTCGATGGTATCCGTCAGATAGAACTCGCCCTGTCTGTTTTCCGGTGTCAGTTGATCCAGCGCCCGCAGCAGCTGGGAGGGTTCGAAGCAGTAGGTGCTGGTGTTGATCTCCCGAAGGGTCCGTTGTTCCGCCGTGGCGTCCTTCTCCTCTACGATCCGGTCGATGCGTCCCGCGCCGTCGCGCAGGATGCGGCCCAGGCCCGTGGGATCGCCGACGCGGGCGGTGAGTACCGAGGCCGCGGCGCCGTCCCGGCGATGGGCATGGATCAACGACTCCAGGGTGGAGCGACGGATCAGCGGGGTATCGCCGGCCAGGACGAGGACGATGCCGCTTTCACCGGTCAGCAGGGGAACGGCCTGTTGCACAGCGTGTCCCGTGCCCAGTTGTTCGTCCTGCACGGCGAATTCCACGGGCCAGCCGGCGAGGGCGCGTTTCACCGCGTCCGCCTGGTGGCCAACGATGACGATGACCCGTCGCGGGCGAAGCGCAAGCGCGGTCTCGAGCACATGGTGGATGAGCGGCCTGCCGTTTAGTCTGTGCAGCACCTTGGCCAGGTCGGATCCCATCCGGGTACCCTTTCCCGCCGCCAGGACCACCGTGATCAGGTCGCTGTTTCCTTCTGCCATGGGCACTCCGGTTAAGGGTCGGCAACACGGCGGACGAGTTGGTCCACCGGTTTCAGGTCTTCCAGCAGGTCCAATACGGTCCGTCCGTGTACGGGGTGGACCAGGTCCGGCTGGATCTCCGCCAGGGGTGCGAGCACGAAGGCGCGCTCCGCCATGGCGGGATGGGGCAGGGAAAGCCGGGGTAGATCGAGCACCAGGTCGTCGTAGATCAGCAGGTCGAGATCGATTTCACGGGGTCCGTTCTTCCAGGTCGCGGTCCGACCCAGGCGCTTTTCGACTTCCTTCAATGCATCCAGCAGATGCGGGGGCGACAGCGTGGTGTCCAGCAGGACGGCTCCGTTTATGAATTCCGACTGGTCAGCGTAGCCTACCGGCCGGGTTTCGTACCAGGAAGAGCCCTTCACCACCCGGATACCGGAATGTCCGGCCAGCTCGGAAACCGCCTGCCGGCACCGCGCGATCCGATCCCCCATGTTGCTGCCCAGTCCCAGGGCGGCTGACGCCATTTCGCACCCTGCCGGCCGGTACCTTCGTTCTACCGGCTCCGGTTCAATTCGACCTCCACGGCCCCCGAACGCAGCGCCCTGGCTACTGCGGGTTTGCGCAGTCTGACCACGACCTGTTCCACCTGCGGATAGGAGGACAGCATATCGTCCGCCACCCGGTCGGCGACCGCTTCCAGGAGCCGGCACGGCGCACCGCCGAGTATGTTTCCCACGCGCAGGCGTACGTCCGCGTAGTCGACGGTGTCGTCCAGGCGGTCCGAGCTCGAAGGTCCGGACAGGTCCATGCGCAAGGCCACATCGGCCTCGAATACCTGTCCGCGTGTTCGTTCCCGTCCAGTTGCGCCGTGATGGCCAAATGCGCGGATATCCCGCAATCTGATCCAGTCTACCGGCATGGACATGATCCGTTCAGGCGAGACTGACCGCGGGGAATGCCCGCTTGCGCAACCGGAAACGGGACATCAGCCGGTCCATGCGTTCCAGTACGGTCTGAATCTGGGACTCGTCGCCTTTGAGGGCTATCCGGACGTATCCTTCGCCGTATTCACCCAGGTACGCGCCAGGCACGACGAAAACGCCTGCCTTGCGCAGCAGGATGCTGAATCGAACGGAGGAATAGCGGGGCGGCACGGGAAGCCACACGTAAGGGCCTCCCCGGGGCGTTCGCAGTTTCCAGCCGATTTCGCGCAGTCCCGAGACCAACTGATCGCGCCGCGACTGGTATGTCGAGACCACCTCTTCGGCGTGTCGGTTCAGATCCGGTAAAACCGCGGCCGCGGCTGCTTCGAAGGCGGGAAGCAGCGGAGCGTGCATGTGGGAGGTCAACTGGGACATGGCGGCCAGCGCGGAAGGATTGCCTACGGCGATGCCCAGGTCCCGGAAAACGCCACCGGGCAGCATCGCGAGGGAGAACAGTTCGATGCCCACGTTCATCGCACCGGGAGTCTGCAACAGGCTGGGGGCCTGGATCCCGTCGTACGTCAGCAAGTGCTGGGTGGCGTCGTGACAGACGATGATATTGTGCCGGCGTGCGAAATCCACGAGTTCCCGGTAAAACGCGTGGTCCGCCACGGTCCCGGTGGGATCGTTCGGATATCCGACGTACATCAGTTTTGCCTGCCCGGCGACACGGGTATCGATTTGTTTCAGATTGGGCAGGAAATCGTTCCGGCCGTGCAGGGGATAGGCCTGGACCTGACCGTTCGCCAGTACAGTTCCGGTCCTGTAGGCCGGGTGGGAAGGGTCGGGGATCAGTACGGTTTCGCCGGGATTGACTAACGCCATGGCCACGCTGGCCGGTCCCAACGCGGTACCCGCGAAAGGCAGGATATGCAGGTCAGGATCGATATCCACGTCGAACCGGTAGGCGAACCAGTTGCTGAATACCCTGCGGAACCCGTCGTCGGCGAGCGGACCCGCTTCGGCAGGATCCACCGGACTTTCCGCCCCGACCGCGCCGGCCGCTTCGGTGACAATCCGTTCTATGGTCTCGTGGTGGATTGGGGTATCGGAGAAACCCGTGGTGAGGTCAATGGGTTCGATCCCCCTGGCGGCCAGTCTTCTGAGATACCGTGAATGTTCCAGGGGCCGGTTCAGCGGGACCCGGTGAAGCCGTTCCGCGCGTTCTATGACCATCGGGTTTCTCATGGCCTCTCCGTCGCCCTGGACCTGTCTTCCGACAAACCGCCTGTCTACCGGGAAATATAGAAGGAGCCCATGTCCTCAGCAAGAAAAAACCCCCGATGCCGCCACCGGGGGTTTTTCGTGAACCGGCCGTCGACCGGTCCCTCGTTTTATATCCCGCCTAGTACATTCCGCCGCCGTGGGGCATGGCCGGAGGCGGGGTATCTTCCGGGAGCTCCGCCACCAGCGCCTCGGTGGTCAACAGCAGGCCGGCGATGCTCGCCGCGTGCTGAAGCGCGACACGGGAAACCTTGGCCGGTTCGATCACGCCCGTGGCGGACATGTCGCCATAGGTGTCCGACTCGAAGTTGTAGCCGTATCCGCCTTCGCTTTCCCGGATCTTCTGCAGGATGATGGATCCCTCCAGACCGGCGTTTTCCGCCAGTTGCCGCACCGGCGCCTCGAGCGCCCTGCGCACGATATCGGCGCCGACCGTTTCGTCGCCAGCCGTATCCAGCCCGTTGTCCAGCGAGGAGAGCGCCCGGATGAACGTGACGCCGCCGCCCGGTACGACACCTTCTTCGATGGCGGCCTTGGCGTTGTTCAGGGCGTCTTCGACCCGGGCCTTCTTTTCCTTCATCTCCGTTTCCGTCGCGGCGCCCACATTGATGACCGCCACCCCGCCCGCCAGTTTCGCCAGGCGTTCCTGAAGTTTCTCCTGGTCGTAGTCGGAGGTCGTTTCCTCGATTTGGGCCCGAATCTGGTTGATGCGTCCCTGGATCGCGTCGGTGCCGCCGGCGCCTTCGACGATCGTCGTGTTGTCCTTGTCGATGTTCACGCGCTTGGCCGTACCGAGATCGCCGACGGTCACGTTCTCCAGCTTGAAACCGGCGTCTTCGGATATGACCGTGCCGCCCGTCAGAATGGAGATATCCTCGAGCATGGCCTTGCGGCGATCGCCGAATCCGGGCGCCTTGACCGCGGCGACCTTCAGGGTGCCGCGAAGCTTGTTCACCACCAGCAGGGCGAGGGCCTCACCTTCGATGTCCTCGGCGATGATCAACAGGGGGGAACCGCTCTGCGCGATCTTTTCGACGACGGGGTAGATATCCTTCACGGCGCTGATCTTCTTGTCGTGGATAAGGATCCTGGTGTCCTCGAGGACCGCTTCCATGGACTCGGAATCGGTAACGAAGTATGGCGAGAGATAACCGCGGTCGAACTGCATGCCTTCCACGACGTCGAGGGAGGTTTCCATGCTCTTGGCTTCTTCGACCGTGATGACGCCGTCCTTGCCCACCTTCTCCATCGCGTCCGCGATCAGATCGCCGATAGCGGCGTCGCCATGGGCGGATACGGTGGCGGTTTCCGAGATTTCCTTACGGCCGTCAACGGCCTTGGACATGTCCGCGATCGAACTTACGATCCGGGTCACGGCCTTGTCGATACCCCGCTTGAGATCCATGGGGTTGGCGCCGGCCGTCACGTTCCGCAAGCCTTCCGCGAAGATGGCCTGGGCGAGCACGGTGGCTGTGGTGGTCCCGTCGCCGGCCACGTCGCTGGTCTTCGACGCGGCTTCCTTGATCATCTGCGCGCCCATGTTCTCGTAATTGTCCTCGAGCTCGATCTCCTTCGCCACGGTCACGCCGTCCAGCGTGAAGGTAGGCGATCCGAATTTCTTGTCGAGCACGACGCATCGTCCCTTGGGACCCATGGTTACACGGACCGCGTCCGCCAGGGTGTCCACCCCTCTCTTGAGGGCTTGCCGGGCGTCCGCATCGAATGAAAGTTGTTTTGCAGGCACTTCTTCCCCCTTTGATTCCCCGGTCTGGTTCCGGGTGTTTCTGATCGAGGCGAACCGGCGTGGCCGCACGCACTTTTTGATTCACCTAAATACTTATATCTACAACAAGTAGCAAACTCGCTATTAGCAGTCTATCGTCCAGTCTGCTAATATAGGAAAGGTCATATGGGAATGCAAGTCTTTTTTGTTTGCGACGGCGTGCGAACGGGGGATGGATCGAGGTATTATCGAAGCGCGCGGAGCCGTATGGAGCCGGAGCGGATGACGACGTCGCCGCCGCCGTCTCTTTCGAGCAACAGGCCGCCTTCTTCGTCGACGCCGGACACCCGGCCGGAGAGGCCGGCGGGGCTGTCGGCCTCGACCGTCCGTCCGCGCCAGGCGAGCCGGGCATCGACCTCGGTGAGCACAGACCCGGGTCCGGACTCCAGGTAGCCGGCGTAGGCGGATTCGAAGGAGGCCAGGATGGCCAGGAACAGGTCCTCGCGCTTCACGGGGCCGCCCGATTCGATACGCAGCGAAGTGGCGGTAGCGGAGATCTCGTCGGGGAACAGATCGCGGGTGTGATTTACGTTGATCCCCATGCCGACCACGATGACCGGCTTGTCACCTGCTACGGCGCGGGTCTCAGCCAGGATGCCGGCGACCTTGCGGCCCCGCATGAGCAGGTCGTTCGGCCACTTGATCTGCACGGCCACGCCGGCAGCCTGCTCCAGGGCGCGGGCGACGGCGGCGGCCGAGCATAGCGTGAGCGGTGGGGTCCGGGCGGCGGACAGCCGCGGCCTGAGCAGGGTGGACGCCCAGATTCCGCATCCGGGAGGGGAGAACCACCCGTAACCGCGCCGGCCCCGGCCGGCCGACTGCTCATCGGCCAGGCAGACCGTCCCGTGCGGAGCGCCGCGCCCGGCCATGTCCAGGATCACGTCATTGGTGGAACCCACCCGTTCACTGTATTCCAATACGCGGCCGAAGACCCGTGTCGACAACTTCCCGCGCATCCGCTCCGCGTCGTACCGGTCCTGGAATCCATCGAATTCATCGGTTCCGGCATGGGCTTTCATGGTCGTTCCGGTCTGGCGGGACGCGGCGTCGCGTCGTTGGGTGGGGGAGCGGTCTGGTATCGATACATTTGGATTTGACGGGCTCCGGGGTGCAAGGATCAGGAAGATGCAACCATATTCAGACTGATGTCGAGGGCCGGCGCCGAGTGGGTCAGGGCGCCGACCGATATTACGTCGACGCCGGTTTTGGCGATCGTCCCTATCCGGTCCAGCTTGACCGCACCCGAAGCTTCGATCACGATTGGCCGCTCTTCCGTGGCAGCGGCGCGGATGCGTGCGACCGAAACCCGCATTTCCTCATCGTTCATGTTGTCCAGCATGATCCAATCCACCCCGCTGCGAACAGCCTCTTCGACCTGGGAAAGGCCGCACGTCTCCACCTCGACGGCATACCGCCTGCCCGAAAGCGCCATGTTCGATCGGCACATACCAACGGCGGCGGCGATGCCTCCCGCGGCGGCGATGTGATTGTCCTTGATCAGCACCATGTCGAAGAGACCGTGGCGGTGATTGTCTCCGCCACCGTGCAATACGGCCCTTTTCTCCAGTTCGCGGAGACCGGGCGTAGTCTTGCGGGTATCCACGATGCGCGCGCCGGTGTTCCGCACGGCATCGACGTATAGCCGGGTCGTCGAGGCGATGCCGGAAAGGTGGCGCATGAAGTTCAGCGCCGTGCGCTCACCGGTAAGCAACGACCGCGTATCGCCCCGTACTTCGGCGACGGGCTGGCCGGATTCCACCGGGTCGCCATCGGCCAGCAATGCGTGGAATTCCAGGCTGGCGTCCACCTCCCGGTACGCGAGACACGCCGGGAACAGGCCGGATACGATACCGGGCTGCTTCGCCTCGAACCGGGCGCGGGCGAAAGAACCGGGAGCCAGCGTCCACTCGGTGGTGACGTCGCCGTCTCCAACGTCTTCTCGCAAGGCGCGGGTCACGATTTCCTTAAGCGATTCCAGGTCGAACTTCGTGTCCACTTCAGCCTGCCCTCTTTATGGTGTGGCCGGCCCTTCGCCGATCTTCAGGAACGCGCCGGGCAAATGGTCTATGAGATCACCGGCCACCAGGCTGTGCGTGCCCATGGCTTCCGCGCCGAGATCCCCGGCCAGCCCGTGGAGGTAGACCCCCAGACGGGCTGCATCCCACGCGCCGAGTCCCTGTGCGAGCAAGGCGGCGATGATCCCGGTAAGCACGTCGCCCGATCCGGCGGTGGCCATGCCCGGATTCCCCGTGGGATTTACGGAAACCCTACCGCAGGGGGAAGCCACCAGCGAGGCGGCGCCCTTGAGCACGAGGGTCACCTGCAGTGA